>NZ_JBFAJA010000069.1:0-79537 GCF_040654975.1 Dactylosporangium sp. NPDC050588
GCCCGCTCGGCCGGGACGCCACGTCCAGGCCGAGCAGAGGCACGTGAAGTAGGACAGCTGAAGGTCCGCGTAGACGCCTCAAGATTTGGGCTGCCGCGACGTCCGCCGGGCGAAAGACCGTCGCTCCCGCGGCCGCTTCCTCCGCTTGTAGCTGAGCACCCTTGACCAACTTGGGCTCAGTGCGGGACTGACGGTCCGGCGACACCCTCCCCGGCGCCATCATTGTTGTGAAGGCCCGACCGGGTCAAGGTCGTACGTCCAGTAGGGCGCTCCACCTTGACCCGGTCGGGCCTTCACACAAGCCTGTCACCGGTGAGGGCGGCGCCTCTCTGAGCGCCCGCCTCAGAACCCGCTCACCGTGCGGCGCCGTCGTGTTCGGCCGGCGCCGCGTCCGCCGTGGGGCCGCGCCGCCGGCCACGCACCCTGATCGGTGGCCACGAGCGCCGCAGCCGGTAAGGATCCGGTAAGCCAGAGGATGTAAAACGCTGTTAGGCGTTGGCAGACGATGGCAAGCGTTGCGCAGGTCAGGGGCATGATCCGCCCGATTTAGGTGATCTCCAGACCGGCTTGCGGTCTAGGGGTTCGAGTCCCCTCGCTTCCACAGGCTTGGGCGCCCCCTGCTCGCGCGGCCCCTGCGGGGCCGGCTCACCGGGGCGCCTGTCATTCCCCGCGCAGCCCTTCGGGCCGCTCCCCAATGGGGGAGCTTCGCTCCACCCACGCCCCCTCAAGACCGTCGCCGGCCCTACTTGTGCGCCGCGGCCGCTCGCAGGGCGTCAGCGGGCCTGCGCCACAAGGCTTCCATCGCGCTCTCGTATGGTTATCCGGCTCGGCGGGCAAGCGGCGCCCGGTCCTGCGGGCCGGCGTCGAAAGCCCACTCGGCCGGGACGCCATGTCCAAGCCGAGCGGAGGCACATGAAGCAGGACAGCTGACGGTCCGCGTAGACGCCTCAAGATTTGGGCTGCCGCGACGTCCGTCGGGCGAAAGGCCGTCGCTCCTGCGGCCGCTTCCTCCGCATGTGGCTGAGCACCCATGACCGAGTCGGGCTCGATGCGGGACTGACGGTCCGGCGACACTGAGCGTTCGCCTCAGAACCCCGATCATCGTGCGGCGCCGTCGTAGCTGGCAGGGCGCGGCGTCCGTCGGGGTTCCGCGCGGCCAGCCACGAACGGTCCGCTGAACAAGACGGCGCACGCGGCAGCATCCACCCGCGTGCCGGCAAATGTTGATCAGAAGGTCGGAGCCCTGCCAGCGGCCAAGGCGCCGGTGTCGAGGTTGATGGCGAACGGAGTGTCCGAGATCAGAATCTCCCCGTCGCCCACGACCATGTGCTCGACGTAGTGCTCGCCTTCGAGCCGGAGCAGGTGCAGGTGCAGCACGACCGAAGACAGGGAGCCCTGCTCCACGAGCAGGTACCAGCCGATGCCCTCCAGGACCAGCAGACCGGCGGCAGAAGCACCCGGGTCGAGCGCCGGGTACACCAACGATCCGCGGGTTGGGAGTGCTCGGAGCCTCATCGGATCTCAGTAGGGGCGTTCTGCTCGGTGCTTTGCTGTGCGGTTCGCCGGCGGTCCAGCAGGAAGCCCGCGACGACGGCGATGAGCCCGGCGATCCACAGCGACGTGCTCGTGCCCGTCAGCTCCTCGTCGAAGGAGTCCCCGAACGACGTGATCAGGCCGTCCACGGCTCCGCTCCCGGCGAACATGACCAGGCCTCCGATCAGTACGGGATGCAGACCGGTCCGCCAGCCGATGGTGACGGCCAGCAGCATGGCAAGGCCGTTGATGACCATGGCGAGCAGACCCAGCTCGACCCACCACCCGATGAGCTCGTCCCGCTCATTGAGCACGGTGGACGCACCCACCGCGAGCACCCCGACGGTCAGTCCGGCCAGCCGCCACCCCAGGCCCACCTGAGCCAGGGACCACAAGATCGCCCCGATGAAGAACACGCCCCAGGCCACGTCGCTGATCACGGTCGCAGTCGATCACGCCCAGCATCTTTCGCGCTACAACCGTTCCCCTGAATGCCTGCTTTGGCCGGACGTTGCTTCGGCGGGGGTCAGCGGGCCAGGTCTGGGATGACCTCGGCGGTGGGGAGGGTGGCCAGGGCGGCGCCTGGGAGGACGATTTTGCTGCGGCGAAGGCCGCTGCCCACGATGACCCAGGGGACGTCGACGACGCGGGAGTCGATGAGGACGGGCCAGTCGGCGGGGAGGCCGATAGGGGTGATGCCGCCGTACTCCATGCCGGTCAGCGACACAGCGTCGTCCATGGGGGCGAAGCTGGCCTTGCGGACGTCGAGGCGTTTGCGGGCGGTGCCGTTCACGTCGGCGCGGGTGGTGGCCAGGATGACGCAGGCCGCATAGCGGACCGAGCCCTCGCGTTTGCCGGCGACGACGACGCAGTTGGCGGACTGTTCGAGGGAGACGTCGTACGCGGCGCAGAACTCGGCCGTGTCGGCCAGGGAAGGGTCGATCGGGGCGGCGAAGATGTCAGGGGAGTGCAGCGCCGCGAGGACCGGGGCGGCCAGCAGGTCCGGGGCCGAGGCGGCCGGGACCGTCTCCAGCTTGCCGATCAACGGCCGTCGTCCAGGGCGAGTGCCTTCATGAAGATGTCTCCGATCTTGGACGGGTCCTGGGCGATGAAGACCGCACCGCCCGTCGCGTCGACGATCTTCTGCATCTCGGCCTGGTTCACTTCGGAGCCGACGCCGATGATGATGATCTGCACCGGCTGGTCCTTGTTCTCCGCTTTTCGCAGAGAGCTGACGAGCGTGTCGAGGGACATGCCGGCGGGGTTGTTGTTGCGGCCGCCGGTGATGACCACGACCGAGTTGCCGCGGGTGGGGTCCCAGCCCTGCTGGACCGACTGGTACGCGGCGAACACGGTGTCGTAGAGGTTGCTGCCGCCCTTGGGGTTGGGCTTCAGGCTGCCCAGCGCGCCGCGGAGCTGGTCGCGCTGGGCGTTCAACGGGCCGATGGGCACCAGCTGCTGGTGGCCGGTGGAGAACGACCAGAGGCCGACCGCCCAGCTCTCGGGGAACATGTCCAGGCCTCCGAGCGAGGCCTGGACGGCGATCTGTTGCTTGGTGAGGCCGCCGGCGGACGGGACGGCCGTCTTCATCGCTGCGGAGGTGTCGAGGACCGCCAGCATGCGTGACGGTTGGGTGATCTCGATCCACATCTGCAGGGCCGCGTTGATGACCTTCGGCTCCGGCACGGGGGTGACGGTGCCGCCGGTCGAGGCGCTGGGGCCGAGGGTCATGTTGGCGCCGACGCTGCCGTCGTTGGCGCGCAGCTGGTGCGAGGAGAGCATGTTGCGGAAGTCCGCCCCGGACAGCACGACGCGGAACTGCTCCGCGGCGGCGGCCCGGTTGGGTGACAGGCGGGGCATCGCGGCATACGGGTAGTCCAGCGCGATCGGCGCCGGGTCCGGGTAGACGGCGATGAGCGGGACCGCCGGCCCGGTCGCGTTGTAAGCGTGCAGCGCCTGCTCCGACAGCGGCGCGAGCGTGACCGCGGTGGACAGGGTCCGCGGGTCGGCGTCGCGCGGGAACCGGGCTATGAGGCCCGACTGCTGCTCCGACTTCCCACTGGTCAGAGCCTTGATCGCGCCGACCGTCAGGGCGTCGCCCTCAGGGCCGAACTGATCTCGTACCGACGCCATCGCCACCATCGTGGAGATGCCGACGGCGTCGTGTTTGGGGTCGACGATGCCCGCGGTGATCCGGGTGTCGCCGACGATCTGCTGCAGCACCTGCTTCCAGGTGAGCTTGTTCTCCAGCCAGCCGAGTGACTTCGCCGTCGGCTCCGGCACCGCCAGCACTATCGGGCTGCGCGCCAGCGACGGTGCGGCCTGCGGCACCAGGTCCTCGCGGGCGGCGCGCATGCGCTGAAGCCAGATCGAGGAGTCCGGGATCCACACGTGCGGCACCACCGTCTTGCCGTCGGCCTGGCCGAGCGTGTTGATGGAGACGCCGTGCTCACCGGCGATCGCCGAGGCGACCTCCGATGCGCCCACGGCGGCCACATCGACCGAGACACACTCGTTGTCGACCCGCGGCTCGGTCTTGATCCACCGATTCGCGGCGTCCTTGATGGCCGGCGCGATCTCCGGGCTCGCCGCGACTGACAGCCGCACCGTGCCCGAGCACCCCGCCGACGACATCACTTGGTAGCCGCCGTAGACGGCACCGATGACGAGGAGGGGAAGGATCATGCCGGCGGCGAGTGCGACGAACCCGTTACTCCTCAGGTCCGCCGCTGCGTGCCGTCCTCTCACGGGTACCAATATTCCCTAGATACGAGGTAAATGGGTCCCGCGTTCGGCTATTCGTCCCACAAGTTCGCGCGACACGAGTACACTCCGCACTTCAATGATCACGTTGAGTCTGAAACTTGTTCGGATCCTTTCGGAAGCCTTTGCAGATCGTTTGGACGAACTCCCGCGCCTCGGCGCCGTTTCCGGGCCGCCAGGTGCACGCGAGGTCCACCGCGACCACCCTCCCCGTCGCGATGATCTCCTCCACCTTCGCGAGCACCGCCCCGAGCGACGGCCCGCCCGGCACGGGGAAGAGCAGACCGGGTAGCGGGTAGCTCCGCCCCGTCCACCACGTCGAGATCCACATGTACGACCAGCGGGCCGTCCGGAAGTTTCAGGTCCTGCAGCCGGAACCGGCGGATCCCCGACCCCCTCAGGTACTCCTCCTCGGCCGGATCGAGGTCCCGGGCGTCGACCAGCACGGCCCGCTCCTCGGCCAGCGCCCGGATCCCGAGCCGGTCGGCGATGAGCTCCGGCCGGTACCCCACCAGCACCCGCAACGGCATCCCGCCGATGTACCCCGAGGTGGTCGTCTCCAGCGTCTGCACATCCCCGTGCGCGTCGAACCACACGATCGCCGGGTCGACCCCGCGCCGCTGCAGGCCGGCGACGGTCCCCAACACGGTGGTGCAGTCCCCGGAGATCACCACGGGCGCCTCGGCGCCGCTCACCTCATCGGCGACCCGTTCGTACAGCACCGCCAGCCGCCCCCAGATGTCACCATCCTCGGGGAACTCGACGATGACGGTCACGTCCGCCGGCTCGTCGACCAGCCCGTCCAGCCGCTCGTCCAGGTGGTAGGGAACGTAGATCGTGGTCATGCCCTCAGTCTCCCCCGGCGTCGCCTGGGGACCACCGCCGGTGCGCGGCCGCCCGGCCCGGCTCACCGTCCTGTCCGGCCCGTCCGGCGTCGGCAAGACCCGGCTCGCCGACGCGTACGCCCACCAGTGCATCGCCGACGGCTGGCCGCTGGTCCTGCGGCTGTCCGCCACGGACGAGATCAGCCTGCTCGTCGGCCTCGACCAGGTCGCGGAGTCGCTCGGCGCCTGGGACGCCGGCTCCGACGTGTCGCGGACCGTCCCGGCGGCGCTCACCCTGCTCCGCGACCATCCCGGCCCGGTGCTCATGGTCTACGACGACGCGCCCGACATGGATCTGGTGCACCGGTGGCGGCCGTACTTCGGCGCGATCCACGTCGTCGTCACCACGCGGGCCGCGGTCCCCGGCGCCGTCGAGCTGGGCGGCCACCCGCCGGCCGACGTGCCGCCCGACCTCGCCGGGCTCGCCGCGCGGGTCGATCACCACCCCGAGGCGCTGGCGATCGCGGCGGCGACGTGCGGGCCGGGGCGGCGCTTCCCGGCCCCCGACGACCATCCCGGCACCGACGTGGTCCGTCTCGCGCACGAGTCGCTGTCTCCCGAGGCGTACTGGCTGCTGGAGTGCCTCGCCGTCCTGGCGCCGTGCGGCATCGACCCGCGGCTGCTCGGCGGGAAACAGCCCCTCGACGTGCCGCCCGCGCTCGCGACGGTCACCGCCGGCCGGGTCACGCTCACGAACTTCGTCCGGCACGCGATCGCCGCCCGCAGCCGCGAGCTGGGCCGGGCCGACACCGTGCTCACCCACGTCAGCGGCGCCCTGGCCCGCATGGTCAAGCGGATCGACGGATCGAGGGCCGCCGCGGCCGAGCTCGCGCTGCATCTGCAGGCGGCGTTCCTGCACGCCGACACCGCCACCGCCAAGACCCGCAAGCGGCTCGTCCACCTGCGCAGCAAGAGCACCGACCTGCTGCTGCGCAGCCACAACACCAGCGCCGTCGACACGCTGGGCCCGGCGATCCTGACCGACGCGACCTTCGTGCACGGCAATATCGCGCACAGCGACCTGGTCTTCGCCCACGCCACCCTCAAGCGGGCCCGCGACGCGCTGGGCCACCCGGCCGACACGCTGCGGGCGGCGCGGGACCAGGTCGCGGCGGCGACGCGGGTGCTCGGTCCGTGGCACTCCGAGACGCTGGACCGCCGCGTGACGCTGGGCATCGTGCTGCGGCGCCAGTACGCGTTCGAGGACGCCCTGGCCGTCCACGCCGCGCTCCTGGCCGACTGCCGGGCGGCCCTGGACGCCGATCATCCCGACACGCTGGAGGCCCAGTACCAGGTGGCCGTCGACCACCGGCTGCTCGGCCGGCTGGACGAGTCGGAGCCCCTGCTCGAGCACACGTACGCCGCCCGCCGCCGGCTCCTCGGCCCGCACCACGTCGCCACCTGCTACAGCGGTGAGTCGCTGGCCCTCGACTGGCTGGAGACCGGCCGCGTGGACGAAGGCATCCAGCTTCTCTCGCAGGTGCTGGCCGACCAGTTGGCGTCGGCGGCTCCTGTACCGGAGTGCATCGCCAACATCGAGCACAACCTCGCCGACGCCTACCGGCTCGTGGGCCGCCACGCGGAGGCGAAGGCCCTGTATCAGCGGTGCATCGCCGGCTACCCGCGCGGAGGGTTCGTGGAGCTCATGGCGCGGGGCGGGTTGGCCGCGCTGCGCTGAGCCCTGCGGGTGGAGACGACGGCCGCGGCGGTGAGCAGGGCGAGCATCAGGGACGTGATGAGCCGGACGATCACGATGTGCGGGCCGTGGTACCCGAGGTGCCACGTCACCAGGGCGCCGGCGGTGAACACGGCGGCGGTCGTCGGCCAGAACAGCTTCGGGGCGGGCCTGACCGGCGGTGGCGTGCCGTGCCAGTCGCGGAGGAGGCGGTGGCTTCCGGCGTACCAGATGAACAGCGGCGTCAGGAGCAGGGAGGCGTAGTCGCTGGTCTGCCGCACGGCGAACCACGAGGTCAGCGGGCCGGGGTGGGTGACGAGGTCCCACAGCAGGTGGCTGGCCACCCCGATCGCCGCCGAGCTCACCGTGATCCACCACCGGTGTCGGACCCGGCCGAGGACGCCGTAGTCGCGCGCCCAGCCGCCCTCGCGGCCCAGGTGCGCGGCGACGGCCGGGGCGCCCAGGCGGATGAGCCACGCGACGAGCAGCGCGACCGGCAGGCTGAACCACAGCGCGCCGAAGAGGTGGTCGGGCTCGTAGCCCCAGGCGTGCACGGCGTGCCGCGGCGCCGCGACGGGGAGCCGGTCGAAGAGGTAGGCGGTGTCGGGCGCCGCGGCGCCGGCCACCAGCGCGACGCCGTCGAACCACCTGGGCCGCCACAGCTTCAGCGGCAGGACGGCGAGCGGATGGGTCGGCAGCGTCGAAGGCAAAGTCTTTCCGCTCCTCGTGTCGAAAGGGTTCGTCGTCGTTCGACGCGTCATTAGAACCCAACCTGAAGGAGCACCGAGATGCGCAAGATCGTTGCCGGGCTACTCACGTACGGGCCGGCCTGAGCCCAAGCATCGGCCGTTTCGCAGGTCGCGGCGACGTTGCACGTGAAACATGAGCCGTTCGTGCGAGGACCCGGTGATCGCCGCGTGCGAGGTTGTCAGTCGTGACAACGCTTGGCAAGGGTGGGAACACGGCGGTGCAGGTCGGCACCGTCCGGGTGGTCGTCGGCTGGCAGCAGGGGGCGGGGGTGCCCGACGTCGACTGCACGGCGTTGCTGCTCGACCCTGCGGGCAAGGTGCGCGGCGACAACGACATGGTGTTCTACAACCAGCCGAAGCACCCGAGCGGCGCCGTCGTCCACGACGGCAAGCAGCAGGCAGGTGGCTGGGGGTACGACGCGGTGAGCGCCGACCTGCGGGCGGTGGAGCCGGGCGTCGACCGGATCGTGGTCGCCGCGTCGGCGGACGGCGGCTCGTTCGGGCAGGTCCCCGGGCTGCACGCCACGGTCTACGACACCGCCACCGGCGCCGAGATCGCCCGGTTCACCGATATGCGGGCCACGACGGAGACCGCGTTCGTCGTGGGTGAGCTGTACCGCCGGCAGGGTGCGTGGAAGTTCCGCGCGGTCGGGCAGGGGTGGGACACCGGGCTGGCCGGGCTGGCGACCGCCTTTGGCATCTCGATCTCCGGGGAGGCCGCGGCGCCCGCGGCGCCCGCGCCGGCTGTTCCGGAGCAGCGGCCGGGGGTGCGGTTCACCAAGGGCGAGGAGCGGCTGCCCGCCGCCGACCGGCAGCGGCTCAACCTGCGCAAACAGCAGGTGCTGGTGTCGCTGGCGAAGCGCGGTGCCGCCGGGATCCGGGCCAGGGTTATCGTGGTGCTCGACGCGTCGGGGTCGATGCATCGGCTGTACAAGAGCGGCATCGTCAGCCAAGCGGTCGAGCGCATGGCCGCGGTCGCCGCTCAGCTGGACGACGACGGGACCATGCAGGTGTGGGCGTTCGCCGACCTCGCCCGCCAGCTGCCGGATCTGACCATCGCCGAGATGCCGGGCTGGCTCGCCGCCCAGACGCCGAAACGGCCCTCGGGCGTCGGCGGCAGCAACAACGAGGCGAGCGTCATCGACCAGGTCCGGCGCTGGACCGCCGCGAACCCGGTGCCCGACCCGACCCTGGTGCTGTTCTTCTCCGACGGCGGTGTCCACCGCAACGTCGAGATCGAGCGCCAGCTGCGCGACGCCGCGAGCGAGCCGACGTTCTGGCAGTTCATCGGCCTGGGCAAGGGCAACTACGGCATTCTCGAGCGGTTCGACCGGATGGCGGGCCGGGTCGTGGACAACGTCGGGTTCTTCGCGGTCGACGATATCTCGAAGGTCAGCGACGCCGAGCTCTACGACCGCCTGCTCGGCGAGTTTCCGACCTGGATCCCGGAGGTGAGGAGGCTAGGCATCCTGCGCTGAGGCGGCCTCGCGGACCTGGCGCTGGAGGCGGGTCAGGACGGCGGTGCCGCCGCGGACGCGCAGCGGGCTGATCGCCGTGGCGAGACCCATCCGGTGGTACAGGTCGGAGGGGACGGCCAGGACCTCGGCGGCGGTGGCACCCTCGAGGCCTTCGCTCAGGATGCCCGCGAAGGCGCGGGTCGTCGGCGCCTCGGGCGGGCAGTCGAAGTGGAGCTCGACCTGATCCGTGGGTGTCACCACCGCCTTGAGGAAGAACGGCGTCTGGCACTCGGGCACCTGCTCCATGCCTTCGTGCCCGTCGAACGACGCCGGCAGCGGGCGCACCGCGTCAGCGAACTCGAGCAGCATCTCCAGCACCACGTCGCGGGGCGCGGAGGCGAACTCGTCGACGATGGCGGCCAGCTTGCCGGGCATGTCCATACCTCAAATCTAGCCGCTCAATTGTTGGGTGCGGCCTTGCTGATGCCGCCGAGGACCGAGTCGGGGTCGATCTCCTCGGCCAGGTCCCCGATCGAGACGATACCCACGAGGCCCTGCGCGTCGTCGCAGACGAGCACCCGCCGCACGGCCTGGTCGCGCATGAGCAGCGCCGCCGTGTGGATGGAGTCCTCGGGGCGGACCGTGACGAGGTCGCGGGTGACGATCTCGCCGATCGTCGTGGCGGCGGGGTCGCAGCGCTCCGCGACGGCGCGCACGACGATGTCGCGGTCGGTGACCACGCCGGTGAGACCGGGGCCGTCGGCCACCACGACGTCGCCGATGTCCTGCTCACGCATGGTGCGAGCCGCCTCGGCGAGGGTCGTCTCACTCGGGAGATACACAACATTGGTGGTCATCACGTCGCGGACGGTCTGCATCGTCATGGTCGCCCTCCCGGCTGTTGATGCCCGTTTGTTACCCGAACCCGGAAGGGCTGAACCAGGTGTGGCGTGCGGCAAAGTCGCTTCCAACCCCCCTGGTGCCCTGAAAAGATGCGATGCAGGCATGCAGACCATGGGGAGGTTGTGCAGTGGCGGGGTGGACGAGCTACGTCGCGGTCGGTGACAGTTTCACCGAAGGCATGGACGATCCGAGACCGGACGGCAAGGGCTACCGCGGCTGGGCGGATCTGGTGGCGGGCTGTCTCGCCCAGGACCTGCCGGACTTCCGCTACGCCAACCTCGCGGTGCGGGGCCGCCTCTTCGACAACATCGTCGCCGAGCAGGTGCCGCTCGCCACGGCGATGAAGCCGGACCTGATCAGCTTCGCCGGCGGCGGCAACGACGCGCTGCGGCGCGGGTTCGAGGTGGACATCCTGGTCGCGCGGTTCGACAAGACGATCGAGCGGCTGCGGGCCACCGGCGCCGACGTGGTCCTCTTCCGCTTCGCGGACCTGACCGGCAGGATGCCGGGCGGCAAGATGCTCCGCCCGCGGGTCGATGCGCTCAACACCGCGATCGACGGCATCGGCGCGAAGCACGGCGCCCACGTGGTGAACATGTGGGACGACGCCGAGTTCGGCAACCCGCGGCTGTGGGGGATCGACCGGCTGCACCTCTCGCCGGCCGGGCACCGCCGGGTCGCCGGCCACGTGCTGACGGCGCTCGGCGTCGACTGCGACGCATCGTGGCTGGCCGCACCACCACCGCCGGAGGATCTGTCGTGGATGTCGCGCAAGGCGGCCGACGCGCGCTGGGCGACGCAGCACCTGGCCCCGTGGGTCAAGCGGCGGCTGACCGGAAAGTCTTCCGGAGACATGGTGACCGCCAAACGGCCCGAGCTCGCGCCGCTAGATTGAACTCATGAAACTCGTCACCACCGACTGGCTGGCCGAGCGGCTCCACGACGACGGTCTCGTCGTCGTCGAGTCCGACGAGGATGTGCTGCTGTATGGCACCGGCCACATCCCAGGCGCCGTGAAGGTCGACTGGCACACCGAGCTCAACGACCAGGTCACCCGCGACTATCTCGACGCGGAAGGCTTCGCCGCGCTCTGCGAGGCCAAGGGCATCGGCCCCGACGACACCATCGTCTTCTACGGCGACAACTTCAACTGGTGGGCGACCTACGCGCTGTGGGTGTTCTCCCTCTTCGGCCACCGCGACCTGCTGATCCTCGACGGTGGACGGTCCAAGTGGATCGCCGAGGGGCGCCCGCTCACCAAGGACGCGCCGGATCGCCCGAAAACCACCTACCCGGTGCCCACCAGGGACGACACGAAGATCCGTGCGTTCCGCGAGGACGTCATGGCGCACATCGCCGCCGACCGCCCGCTGGTCGACGTCCGCTCACCCGGCGAATACACCGGCGAGCTGCTGCACATGCCCGACTACCCGCAGGAGGGCGCGCTTCGCGGCGGCCACATCCCCGGCGCGGTCAGCAAGCCGTGGAAGCAGGCGACCCAGGAGGACGGCACCTTCAAGCCCGTCGACGAGCTGCGCCAGATCTACGTCGGCGAGCTCGGCCTCTCCCCGGACGACGACGTCATCGCCTACTGCCGCATCGGCGAGCGCTCGTCCCACACGTGGTTCGTGCTGACGCATCTGCTCGGCTTCCAGCACGTACGCAACTACGACGGCTCCTGGACCGAGTGGGGCAACCTGGTCCGCGTCCCGGTCGTTAAAGGCAGCAGCCCGAAGTAGCGACAAACAGGACGGCGGCCCACTGCAGGGGGCCGCCGTCTTGTGTAGGCAGCCGAACGGCGGCCCGGTGTGGGGCCGCCGTTCGGTTGGCAGAGCTATTCGTTCTCGGCGGGTAGGCTGACCAGGTAGTCGACCACCTCGGAGAAGCGGGCGCTGGCCATGGCGACGCACAGGTCGGCGGCGCCGTAGTACAGGCGGAGCTCGTCGCGGGCCTCGTCGTGGACGAGGCCGGTGGGGAAGACGACGTTGGGCACGTCGCCGACCCGCTCGTACTCGGCCTCGGGGCCCAGGACCCAGCTCGGAGTCCGCCGGATGATTTTCGTGGGGTCATCCAGGTCGAGCATGACCAGGCCCACGCGGTACAGCGACGTCGCGACCATCTGCTTGACGCCGTGGTAGACGCAGAGCCAGCCGTGCGGGGTCTCGACCGGCGGCGGGCCCATGCCGATCCGGGTGGCGTCCCACCAGGGACCGGAGCGGGACTGCATGACCGGCTCGGGGGTCGTCCACGCCTGCAGGTCAGAGGACTTCGACAACCAGACGTCGGCCCGCGCGGACAGCACGGACACGGGCCGGTGGAACAGCACGTACTGGCCGTCGATCTTGCGGGGCAGCAGCGAGGCGTTCTTGTCCTCGGGCGGCATGACGATACCGAGCGGCTCGACCGACTCGAAGTCCTCGGTGCGGGCGAGCGCGACGCAGGGGCCGCTGGGTCCGTACGCGGTGTAGGCGATCACGTAGCCGCCGAGCCCGTCGACGTACGTGACCCGGGGATCCTCGACGCCCCAGCAGCTGTGCTGGTCGGTCGGGTCGTCGGCGATCAGCGGCTTGGCGTCCACGACCCAGTCGGTGCGGCCGTCCTTGCTGCGGGCGACGGTCAGGTGCGAGATGCCTCGCCGGTCCTCGATCCTGCACAGCAGGACCGTGTCCCCGTTGTGCAGGCAGGCGCCCGGGTTGAACACGCTGTTGATCGGATAGGGCCAATCCCCGGCCGTGAGCAGGGGATTGGTGGGTTCCCGGTGGAACAGCTCCGCGTCAAAGTGCATCAGGTTGGCCCTCCGTGGTGCGCAGGCGGGGCGGCTGGGCGGTCGCGCTGAAGCCGGCCGAGGCCCGTCCGACGGCCCGGGTGCCCGTCGGCGCCTTGTTCGGAGTCGGCCGTGACGGGCCGGTGACCGGCAATGACGTCGGGACCGGCGTCGTGGCGACGACAGGGTGGGGCAGAGCGGCCAAACCGGCCTTGAGCAGGCTGAGTAGCGCTTGGTAATAGGCTAGCGTGGACTCGGCACCCTGGTTCCCATTTGGCTCAGTAGCAGACAAACCATCGTGGCAGGCGCCCGTCGCGTCGATGTAGAGCCGCGCGCCGGCCCGGTTCCTGCCGAGGAACCAGGAGTAGCCCCAGCCCGCCAGCCGCGCCAGCGCCGGGTCCGCGGTGTACTGCCAGGCGTCGACCATCGCCTCGGTGATCGCGGCCGCGTCCAGCGGCTGCTCGTCGCCGTCGTCGGCCAGCCAGACCGACGGCGACTCTCCCCGCCGGTGCCACCGGTTGCCGACGCAGCGCAGGGTGCCGTCGGCGAGCCCGACGTGCTGGGCGTACCAGTCCAGCGCCGCCATCGCCCGCGCCGCGATCGCGTCGTCCTCCAGCAGCGCCGCGCCGAGCAGCATCGCCTGCGGCAGCCGGGCGTTGTCGTAGGTCAGCTCCGGCTCGAACCAGCGCCACGACGGGTCCACCGCCGACGTCGCGACCAGCGCCTCGTCGAGCCGGCGCAGCAGCGGCGCCGCCTGGTCGGTGCGGCCCGCCCGGGCCAGGCCGATCAGCGCGTACGCGGCGGTCCGCAGCCCGATGTCCGGCAGCTGGTGGGTGCGCGCGCCCAGCTCGTCGAGCAGCGCCGCCGCCGGCCGCCGGATGTCGTCGGGGACGGCCGGCGTGCCGACCAGGACACCGAGCGCCCAGACGGCCCGGCCGACGTGGTCGCCCTGGTGCGGCCAGTCCTGCCATGTGCCGTGGTAGCTCAGCATGTTGTGCATCGCGCCCGACGGGTCGTAGGCGGCGGTCAGGAAGCGGATCGACTGACGCAACCAGCGCGTCGCCTGGGCCGTCTGCTTCGTGTCGATGCCGATCGCGAGCAGGTCCGCCGCGACGATCGCGAGCCGGGCCACGTCGTCGACGCAGTAGCCGGACTCCAGCGAAGGGTTGGCGCCGTGCGAGAACTGGATGATGCCGATCTCGTCGGTGAGCCGGTCCAGGTGCGCGAGGTTGAGCAGCGGGGCGGCCGCGGTCGAGTGACCGGGGCGGGCCGTCGCGGCCTGCGTCTGGCGCAGCACGTCGGCGACCAGCTCCGCCTCCCGCGCGGCGACCGCCGGCCAGGGCAGCCACACGGCGCACGCCTCGGCCACCGACTTCGCGGCGGCGAGCGCGCGGCCGTCGGTGAGCAGGTCGATGATCTCCGCCGCGAGCGCCGCGTCGTCGCCGCACGGCACCACCCGTCCGGCGCCGCCGGCGAGCATGTCCTCCGCGTAGCTGTACGACGACGACACCGCGGGCAGGCCCGCGCCCAGCGCGAACGTGAGCGCACCCGAGCAGATCTGCTCCGGCGACCGGTACGGCGTCACGAACAGCGTGCTCGCGTGCAGGATCGCCGACAGCTCGTCCAGGCCCAGGAAGGCGTCGACGAAGTGCACGTGGCCGGCCAGGCCCAGCAGCTCCACGCGGGACCGCAGGCTGTCGCGGTAGGCCTCGCCGTCGCGCCGCTTGATCTCCGGATGCGTCGCGCCCGCCACGATGTACTGCGTGTCCGGGTGCTCCTTGACCACCGCGGCCAGCGCGTCGATCGCGATGTCGATGCCCTTGCCCTCACTGAGCAGGCCGAACGTGGTGAGGGTCGGCTTCCCGGCGACCGTGTCCAGCAGGTCGCGCAGCTCCGGCCGCAGCGTCGCGGGGTCCGGTGGCTGGCGCATCGCCTCGGGCGCGCCGTGCGGGACCACGACCAGCTGGTGGCCGGCGGCCACGCCGGTGCGGATCGCGACCCGGCGGGCGGTCTCGGTGAAGACCGTGACCCTCGCCGCCCGGGCGCAGAGCGCGCGCAGCGTCGCCGCCTGCCCGGACGAGGGGCGCGACAGCACCGTGTGCAGTGTCAGCAGGTAAGGAATGCCGCACGCGTTGAGCGCGCGGGTCAGTTCGAGCAGGTGAGAGCCGTCGGTGCCGCCGAAGATCCCGTACTCGTGCTGGATCAGCACGACCTGGACGCCGGCCTCCCGCATGGCGCGGGCGGCGGCGGAGTAGTCCTCGATGCGGTCCTGATTGATGGTGACGACGACCTCGTCACCGTAGCTGTGCCCGTCACGGTCGATGGCCACGACGACTGTTTCCAGATCGTCGCTGGCGACACCAAGTGCCTCCCGCAGGTCCGCGGTGTACGTCGCGAGCCCGCAACGGCGAGGCAGATAGGTCGACACGATACCGAGGCGATAGGTCGCGGCAGGGTGTGACATGAGCACATTGTTACCCCCGGGCCTGCCAAAAAACCTTGATACGCCCGGATGGGACTCTGGGGTGAATGTGCTGCTCAGTACATCTTCGTGGAAACCTGGTCCGGCGTGATCGTTCGGGTGAATTACCGTTCAATTATCACGTAGAGTATTCAGGCCCACATGGGTAGCGGTTCACGTGACTCGATCCATTCCGGCGGCACGCCGACCGTGTCACCGCGGGCGCCGACGCCCGTGTGCGCCGCGATGACGCCGCCGGCGATCGCGCACATCGAATCGGTGTCGCCGCCCACCCGTACACACGCCGCCAATGCCTCCGGATAGTCGTCGAGATACCGCGCGGCCACCCACAGCGCGAACGGCACGGTGTCCTGCGCCAATGCGTGTGCGCCGTTACCGACCTCCGCGGCGACCTCCCCGGGATCGGACGCCTCCGCCATGCGGGCGGCGCGGCCGATGCCGTCCCGGACGTCGGACGGCGGCAATGCGTTGAGCACCATGCGCAGCAGCGACTCGCGCGGCGTGTGCCGGGCCGCGAGCGCCGCCGCGAGGGCGACCGCGACGGCACCCGACACGCCTTCCGGATGCCGGTGGGTGACCTCCGCCGACAGCGCCGCCTGCCGCGCCGCGACGTCGGGGTCGCCGGAGAAGAACGCGCCCAGCGGCGCGACCCGCATCGCCGCCCCGTTGCCCGCGGAGCCGCGGCCGGCGAACAGGGCGCCGGCGGCGACCCGCCACGGGACACCCTCGTCGATGCTGGTCAGCAGCGACCGCGCGCCGCGGCCGTAGCCCCGGTCGCGGCTCCAGCGCTGCGCGAACGCGCCCGCCAACCAGTCCTGGTCGACCCGGCCGTCCCGGCGGAGTCCTTCCAGCAGCGTGCAGGCCATCTCGGTGTCGTCGGTCCAGCGCCACGGTGCCGGCGGCGGGGCGAATCCGGCACCGGCGGGCAGCGGCGGGTGCATCTCGAACGGCGCGGCGAGCGCGTCACCGACGGAGAGACCGGTCAGGCTGTCGAGCGCGGCGCGGAGATCCACCCGCCGAAAATAGTCGATGCGGGCCGGGAACGGCGCCGGCGGATCGCGGCTCGTGGTGGGCATGAAGCGTCGTGAACTGCTCGGCCTGGGCGGGGCCGTCCTGATGGCGTCCTGCGGATCCGGCTCGAAGCCGAAGAACATGGAGCCGGGGGAGCTGCTCGCCGTCTCCGTGGGGGACGGGATGACCGTCGTGGAGTCCGGCACCGGCCGCCGGGTGGTGACACCCGCGGCGACCCTCGCGACCGCCGACGGCAGGCGGCTCGTCAGCGCCGTCGCCGAGCCGGGCGCGTCGCGCGTCGTCACCCGCGACGCGCGCACCGGCGACGTCGTCGCGCAGACGACGGTGCGGGGCGCCGGACGGCTGGCCGCGGTCGCGCCCGACGCCGGGCTGGTCGCGCTCGTCGACGGCGATCCCGCGGGCCGGCTGGAGACGACGATCGTGGTTGCCGGGCCGGCGGGCGAGCGGCACCGGCTGAAGCTGCCGGGGTTCGTGCAGCCCGAGGCGTTCTCGTCCACCGGCACGAGCCTCTTCGTGCTGGACATGCTGCCCCCGGAGCATCCGGACAGCTACCGGGTGCGGGTCCTCGACCTCGCGGCGGGGCAGCTCACCGCGCTGAACCTGCCGAACGCGGAGGCGGGCGTGAAGGTCCTCGTGCCGGAGGGCGCGGAGGAGCAGATGCGCGGCGAAGGGCGGCAGGCGGTCTTCGACGCCCGGCGGCAGCGGCTCTTCACGCTGTACAGCCACCAGCCGGACCACGTGCACGTCCGCGACCTGCTGCACCCGGAGACGGGGGCGCGGGACGGCAGGCCGGACGTGCACGCGTTCGTGCACACGCTCAGCGTCGCCGACGGGTGGGCGGTCTGCGTCGACCTGCCGTCGTCGTTCGGCACGGGGCCGGTCGAGGGGCTGACGATCGCTCAGCGCGGCGAGGAGGTGTGGGTCGCCGACGCGGGCAAGGGCGTTCTTGCGGTCATTTCCGCCGATGTACTGGCCGTCACGCAGGAGATTCGGTTCACGCCGGTGGCGGGCCGGGCCCGGTTGGCGGTGTCCAGCTCGGCGGCGTACCTCGCGGCCGGGCGGCAGGTGCAGGTGTTCGACACCGGTTCGAAGTCGCCGCGGGCGACCTGGGCCCTGCCGGGCGACGCGCGGGGCGTCGCGGTGTCGGACACGGGGCTGTACGTGGGGCAGGCGGAGGCCGTACACCGGCTGCATCCGGAAACCGGAGCACCGGTGGCGACCGTCGCCGTGCCGGGGCTCACCGCCGTGGAGCACGTCCTGGGGTGAGAACGGGGCGGAGAATGTCGGTGGGTCGCGGTAGCGTGCGCGCGTGGATCGGACGTTCCAGGTGGACCTGCGCGGGGTCGTGGACCTGCTCAGCCACCATCTCTATGCGAGCCCGCGGGTTTACGTGCGCGAGCTGCTCCAGAATGCCGTCGACGCGATCACCGCGCGGCGCGCGCTCGACCCGGCGGCGCCGGCACGGGTGCGCATCGACCCGCCCGACGTCACCGGCGACGGCACCCTGCGCGTGTCCGACACGGGGATCGGTCTGACCGAGGAGCAGGTCCACCAGTTCCTGGCCACGATCGGGCGCAGCTCCAAGCGCGACGACTTCGGCTTCGCCCGGCACGACTTCCTCGGCCAGTTCGGCATCGGCCTGCTCTCCTGCTTCCTCGTCGCCGACGAGATCCGCGTCCTGACCAGGGCGGAAGGCAGCCCGACGGTGCTGTGGCGCGGCTTCGCCGACGGCCGCTACAGCGTCGCGCCCGCCGGCGAGGACCGGCTGCACGTCGGCACGACCGTGACGCTGGTGCCCCGGCGCGACGCCGACCAGTGGCTGCTGCGGCGGACCGTGATCGAGCTCGCCACCCTCTATGGCTCGCTGCTGCCGGTGACCGTCGAGGTCGGCGACGTCCAGGTCACCGGCGACGGCCTGCCGTGGCGGGCGGGCGACGACAACCGGCGGGAGCGGCTCGTCGCGCACTGCCGGGAGGTCTTCGGGTTCACCCCGTTCGACGTGGTGGACCTGTCCGTGGCCGAGGCGGGGCTGACCGGGGTCGCGTTCGTGCTGCCCACCCCGGCCAACCCGGCGGCCCGCGCCGGCCACCGCGTCTACCTCAAGCGGATGCTGCTCGCCGAGGGCGCCGAGGGCGTCCTGCCCGAGTGGGCGTTCTTCGCGCGGTGCGTCTTCGACGCCGGCGAGCTGCGCCCGACCGCGAGCCGCGAGGCGCTGTATGAGGACCAGCTGCTCGAGTCGACCCGCGAGGCGCTCGGCGACCAGCTGCGCGGCTGGCTGGTCCGGCTCGCCACCCGCGACCCGCGGCGGCTGGCGGAGTTCCTGGAGATCCACCACCTCGGCGTCAAGGCGCTCGCCGTGCACGACGACGAGATGCTGCGCCTGGTCGAGCGCTGGTGGCCGATGGAGACCAACACGGGCCGGATGACGCTCGCCGACTTCCGCGCCCAGCACGGCCTCGTGCGATACACGGTGCAGGTCGACGAGTTCCGCCAGATCGGCGCGGTCGCGGCGGCGCAGGGCATGCCGGTGGTCAACGCCGGCTACGTGTATGACGCGCAGCTCATCGAGCGGCTGCCGCTGATCGAGCCGGGCGCGCTGATCGAGCGGGTCGAGCCCAGCGACCTGACCACGCACTTCGACGCGCTGGAGCCGGGGCTGGAGCTGGCCCGGCGGCCGTTCGTGGCCCGCGCGCAGCGCGCCATGGACCGGCTCGGCTGCGAGGTGGTCCTGCGCGCGTTCGACCCGGCGGGCATGCCGGCCATGTATCTGGTGAACCGGTCGGCCGCGTTCGCCGCCGAGCTGCGGGCCACCCGGGAGCGGGTCGACGAGGTGTGGGCCGACGTGCTGGACGCCCTCGCCCGCACCGACGACGAGGACCGGCCCCAGCTGGTGCTCAACCATCGAAACCCGCTGGTCCGGCGGGTCAGCGAGCTCGCCGACGAGGACCTGGTGCGCCTCGCCGTCGAGGGCCTGTACGGTCAGGCGCTGCTGCTCGGACACCATCCGCTGCGGCCGGCGGACGCCGCGCTGCTCAACAGCTCATTCCTGGGCCTGCTCAACAAGGCGGTCGCGCATGAAGACTGAAGACGAGCTCTGGACCCTGCTGCGCGAGGCCGACCACATGCCGTATGGCAGTGGCCAGATCGCGCTGGTCGAGCAGATCGTGCAGCACGCCGACGCCGGCGGCTTCGACGAGCTGCGCTTCGCGGCGCGGATGCAGGCCACGACGGCGTATGTGCACGGCGGGGAGACCGCGAAGTCGTTCGTGACGTTCTCGTGGTGCCGCGCGGAGTATGACGCGCACCCGGATCGCTTCGACCGGCACGCCGAGAGCCTGCTGCTGTGGCAGTTCAAGTACATGGTGTCGGGCCTGCTGAAGTTTCCCGAGGTGCCGCTCGGCCGCACGCACGACGTGCTCGACGACATGGAGCGCCGCTTCCGCGCCGGCGGGCACAGCCTGCAGGCCGTCTACTCCTACCGGCACGCCGTGGCCGCGCACATCGGCGACCCGGCCGCCGACGAGTGGTATGAGCAGTGGTGCGCGACGCCCCGCGACGACAACTCCGACTGCGTCGGCTGCGACCCGACGTCGAAGGTGTATCACCTGGTGTCGGCCGGCGACGACGAGGCGGCGGTCGCGCTCGCCCAGCCGGTGCTCGCCGGCCACCTCACCTGCGCCGAGCAGCCCCAGTCGATCCTGACGTCGCTGCTGGTGCCGTATCTGCGCACCGGCCGGCTCACGGAGGCCGCCGACGCGCACCGCCGCGCCTACCGCAGCCTGCGGGGCAACCTCGCCGACCTGCAGCGCATCGGCGAGCACGTGGTGTTCTGCGCGCGGACCGGCAACGAGACCCGCGGCCTGGAGATCGTCGAGCGGCACCTGACCTGGCTCGACAAGGCCCCGCACCCGCAGGCCGACATGTGGTTCTCCGCCGCGGCGGCGCTGCTGCTCAGCCGCCTCGACGCCACGGTCGTGATCACCGGTGTGCCGGCGGCGGAGCG
This sequence comes from Dactylosporangium sp. NPDC050588, assembly GCF_040654975.1. Lineage (NCBI taxonomy): Bacteria > Bacillati > Actinomycetota > Actinomycetes > Micromonosporales > Micromonosporaceae > Dactylosporangium > Dactylosporangium sp. NPDC050588. The sequence continues at coordinate 20,246 of NZ_JBFAJA010000069.1, forward strand.
GGCGGCGCCGGGGGGTGCCGAGGGGCTGCCGGCGCCGGTGCTCGCCGAGCGGCTCGCGGCGCGGGCGCGGGCCCTGGCGGCGCGCTTCGACGCCCGCAACGGCACGGCCAACATCGGCCGGCTCATCGAGGCCCGGCTGCACGCCGAGCCGCTCGTGGACCACCTGCCGCTCAGCGCCGTGGCCCGCACGCTGCGGACCGCCGCCGTGCCCGCCGCGACCAGCGCGCCGCGCCCGCTGCCGACCGACCCGGCGGAGCTGCTCGACCGGGCGGAGGAGCTGTTCGAGGAGTACCGCTTCACCGAGGCACGGGCCGCGTGGCAGCGCTTCGACGAGCTCGTCGACGACCCGGCGCCCGCGCTGGCGGTCCGGCGGGTGGAGGGCCGCGGCCGGATCGCGAGCGTCGACGAGGAGCCGGAGGTGGCCGAGGCCGCGTTCCTGGAGGCCGCCGCCGGTCACCGGCGGCTCGGTGACGAGCGGTCCGCGCTGATCGCCGAGGCCCGCGCGCTGCTCGCCCCCGACGCCGAGGACCGGCAGGAGGAGGTCCTGGCCCGGCTGACCGAGGTCACCGAGCGGATCGTCGCGATCGGCGACGCCGACACCCGGGCCGAGGCGCGGCTGCGGCTCGAGTATCCGCTGCTGGCGCTCGACCGGCTCGACGACGCCCTCGCCGCGGTCGAGGCCGCGGTCGCCGAGGAGCCGGCCCGCCCGGCGTTGCGGGCCGAGCTGGCCGGGCGGCGGGCCCGGTGCCTGCTGGTGCTGGAGCGCTTCGAGGAGGCGGTGGCGGCCGCCGCCGACTGCCGCGAGCAGTATGGCCGGCTCGGCGACCCGCCGCCGGTGGCGCTCGCGTCGCTGATCCAGGGGCACGCGCTGGCCAACCTCGAGCGGTTCGACGCCGCGGTGGAGGCGTTCGACGCCGCGCTCGCCGCCGCGGTCGAGCGCGACCCGCGGCTGTCGGCGCTGGTCGGCCGGGGGCGGGCCAGGCTCGCCGGCGGCCACCCGGCCGAGGCCGTCGACGACCTCGTCGAGGCGATCGCCGACCACGTCGCGCACGGCGAGGACGGGCCCGCCGCGATCCTGCGCTTCGACCTGGCCAACGCCTATGACCAGGCCGGGCAGCCGCTCGACGCGGCCGAGGCGGCGGAGAGCTCGATCGACGTGCTCGACCGGATCGGCGCCCAGGAGTATGCGGACCGCACCCGCTACCTGCTGTCGCGGATCTACCGGGAGCTCGACGAGCCCGACCAGGCGCTCGCGCTGCTGGAGACGCTCGCCGGCAACCTCGACGGGTTCGACAACCTGCAGTCCCGCGGCCGGATGCTGCAGGAGGCGGCCCAGCTGCTCTACCGGGCCGACCGCGACGCGCAGGCCGCCGAGCGGTTCGGCGCGGCCGCGGCCGCGTTCGGGGCCGCCGGGGTGGTCCAGGCCGAGCTGTACAACCGCCGGATGCGGGCCCTCGCGCTGCGCTGGGCCGGTAGCGTCGAGGAGTCGCTCGCCGCGCTCGCCGAGGCCGACGCGCTGGCCGCGTCGTTGAGCCAGACGGTCGGGCCGTCCGAGCCGTGGCTGGTCTGGCAGCGGGCGATGCTCGACTGCGACGCGGCGCGGGTGCTGCTCGGCGCCGGCCAGGGCGACGAGGCCCTGGCCCGGGTCCGCGGCGCCGCGGACGTGCTGCGCGGCATCGGCGCGCTCGGCGAGGCCCTCGAGGCCGACCTGCTGCACGCCGAGCTGCTGCTGCGCTCCGGCGATCCGGCACCGGCCGAGCCGCTGCTGCGCTCGGTGCTCGGTGCCGCGCCCGCGGGCTCGCAGGCGGGGCAGAACGCGGCCTGGATGCTGGCCGAGGCGCTCGAGGCGATGGATCGCTCGGAGGAGGCCGCCGAGATCCGTCAGCTCCACCTCGGGCAGTGACAAACTTAACGACCGTTCAGCAGTTGTCTTGACACAAGGTTAGGCTTTCCCCATGACGCTGGAGCAATCGTCCGTGCGCCCACCTGCACAGACCCGCGGTGCCGGGCCTGCCGGACAACGCCGCCGCTCACGGCGGGAGGAGATCCTCGAGATCGCCGTCGGGCTCTTCGCGACCCGCGGCTATCACGGCGTGTCGATGGACGACATCGGCGCGGCGGCCGGCGTGACCGGCCCGGCCCTCTACCACCACTTCGCCGGCAAGGAGGCGATGCTGGCGGCCGCGCTCATCCCGGTCAGCGAGCAGCTGCTCGACGGCGGGCAGAAGCGCATCGCCGACTCGTCCGACGACCCGGCCGCCGCGCTCGCCGCGCTGGTCGACTTCCACGTCGAGTTCGCCCTCGCCAACCCGGCGGTCATCGCGCTGCACCTGCACGAGCTCGACCGGCTGCCCGAGGAGCCCCGCCGGCAGATCCGGCGCCTGCAGCGGCTCTATGTCGAGGAGTGGGTCAGCACGCTCACTGCGCTGCGCGGCGAGCTCAACGCCGGGGAGGCCCGAGTCCTCGCCCACGCCGCCTTCGGTCTGATGAACTCCACGCCGTTCCTCGGCGGAGAGGTCGACCGGACCCGCCGCGCCGAGCTGTTGCGCGCCGCGACACTCTCCGCGCTGCAAGGGTGACCCTCCGAGGGTTATCCACAGGCCATTCACGTGTTAACCCACAGAGTTATCCACAGGAGCGGTCCGCATGCTGAGTTCGCTGCTCGTCGCCAACCGCGGAGAGATCGCTCGCCGGATCATCCGGACCGCGCGCAGGCTGCGGATCCACACCGTCGCCGTGCACTCCGAGGCCGACGCGGGGCTGCCCTTCGTCAATGAGGCCGACGAGGCGGTGCTGATCGGCCCGGCGAACCCGGCCCAGTCGTACCGCAACACCGAAGCGATCCTGGCCGCGGCGAAGTCGACCGGCGTGGAGGCGATCCACCCCGGCTACGGCTTCCTGTCGGAGAACGCGGCGTTCGCCGCCACCGTCACCGAGCACGGCCTGATCTGGGTCGGTCCCGGGCCGGCGGCGATCGCCGCGATGGGCGACAAGATCAACGCCAGGAACCTCATGGCCGCCGCCGGCGTGCCGGTCGCGCCGGGCAGCACCGACCCCGCCACCACCGTCGAGGACGCCGTCTCCGCCGCGGCCTCGATCGGCTTCCCCGTGATGGTGAAGGCCGCCGCGGGTGGCGGTGGCATGGGCATGGCGGTCGCCGCCGACGAGGCCGCCCTGGTCGTGGAGTACGAGAAGGTCCGCGGCTTCGCCGAGCGGATGTTCGGCGACGGCTCGGTGCTCATCGAGCGCTACTTCCCCCGCGTCCGCCACGTCGAGGTGCAGATCCTCGGCCTCGCCGACGGCCGGGTCGTCGCCCTCGGCGAGCGCGAGTGCTCGGTGCAGCGGCGCAACCAGAAGCTCGTCGAGGAGACCCCGTCGCCGGCCCTCGACCCGCGGCAGCGCGCCGACCTGCTCGCCGCCGCCGTCCGGGCGGGCGAGGCGGTCGGCTACCGCAACGCCGGCACCGTCGAGTGCCTGTTCGACCCGACCTCCGGGCAGTTCTTCTTCCTGGAGATGAACACGCGCCTGCAGGTCGAGCACCCGGTCACCGAGGCCGTGTTCGGCATCGACCTGGTCGAGGAGCAGCTGCGGGTCGCGTCCGGCCTCGCGCCGACCTTCGACCCCGCGGCGCTGCGCGTCACCGGCCACGCCGTCGAGGTCCGGGTCAACGCCGAGGACCCGAAGCGCTTCCTGCCCGGCCCCGGCGCGATCACGACCTGGGTCGAGCCGACCGGCGACGGGGTGCGCGTCGACGCCGGGTACGGGCCGGGCAACGTCGTCACGCCCAACTACGACTCGCTGATGGCGAAGCTCGTCGTGCACGGCACCGACCGCGCCGACGCGCTGGCGAAGCTGCGGGCCGCGGTCGCCGGGTTCGAGGTCGTGGGGCCGAAGGTCAACCTGCCGTTCTTCGCCGAGCTGCTCGACAACGCCGAGTTCCTCTCCGGCGACTACGACACCGGCATCGTGAGCCGGATGCGCCCAGGAGGTGCGCGATGAGCTTCATTTCCATCCGTGAGGTCGGGCCCCGCGACGGTCTGCAGAACGAGGACCCCGTCCCCGCCGCCGCCAAGGTACGGCTCCTCGACGCGCTCTCCGCGACCGGTGTCGGGCGGATCGAGGCGGTGTCGTTCGTCCACCCGAGGGCGATCCCGCAGATGGCCGACGCCGACGAGGTGTGGGCCGCCGCGGTCAAGAACCCCGCGGTGCACTACTCGGCGCTGGTGCCCAACTCGCGGGGCGCCGAGCGGGCGCTCAAGGCCGGCTTCGGCGAGATCGAGGTCGTCGTGTCGGCGTCCGAGACGCACAACCAGCGCAACGTGAACCGGTCGACGGGCGAGTCGCTCGACGACATCGCCGCGCTGATCGCGCTGCTGCACGGCGCCGGCGCCACCGCCGAGGTGATCATCTCCACCAGCTTCGGCTGCCCGTTCGAGGGCGACATCGACCCGGCGCGGGTGGCCGGCATCGTCGACCGGGTGGTCGCCGACGGCGCGGACCGTGTCGCGTTCGGCGACACGACCGGCATGGCCACCCCCCGCCGCGTGCAGGACGTCGTCGGCCTCGTCCGCGACCGCCACCCCGACCTGCCGCTGCTGCTGCACTTCCACAACACCCGCGGCGCCGCCCTCGCGAACATCCTCACCGCGATGCAGCTGGGCATCACCGAGTTCGACGCGAGCGTCGGCGGGCTCGGCGGCTGCCCGTATGCGCCGGGAGCCACCGGCAACGTCGCCACCGAGGAGGTCGTGCACCTGCTGCACGACATGGGCCACGACACCGGCATCGACCTCAAGGCGATGATCGAGGCGGCGGCGATGGCGCAGGAGATCGTCGGGCGGGAGCTGCCATCGGGCGTGCTCAAGGCCGGTCCGCGAATCCCTTTCTGACGCCCGCTGTCCCACTTGTGCCCGATTCGCCGGGATAGTGGCGTGTCCCCGGCCGGGGCGATTCGTTGCTCAGTACGGAAACAGTCAGATGTCGGGCGACCCGCCCGGCACCGAGCCCGTACTGAGAGGCAGCCATGGCCCGGTCAAGGAGCGAGCGCAACCCGCGCACGGCCCCCTGTGCCCGGTCTGCTGCCCGTTTCGCCGTCAAGGGTCTGGTCGTCGCCGGTTTCGCCGGCGTGGCCTGGCTGCTGTCGGCGTCGGCGGCGCACGCCTCGGAGTCGTCGGGCTCGGACGGTTCCGCGTCCGGGACCTCCCTGATCGCGCCGGTGACCAACCTGGTCACCGGGGGCGGCGGGACGGGACTCGACCTGCTCGACCTCGGCGCCGGCGGCAGCCGTCACGGCGCTGATGGTCACGCCTCTTCCAGTGGCCGCACCTTCGGTCACATCGGGTCCACCGGTGTGCCTTCCAGGGTGTCCTCCGGCGCGCCTTCCGGGGTGTCGCCGCGCGAGTCGAGGGGTGACCTGATCACCGGGACGGTGCTGACCGTCCTGCGACCGGTGACGGGCACGGTCCTGGCCACGACCGACGGGGTCACGGACAAGGCGGCCGGCAAAGCCGCCACTCCGGCGTCCACCAAGATGCCCCGCTTGACGACGGTGAACGCGTCGAGCGCCACGAACTCACGCACCAAGAGGCCGGCAAAAGCCGGCATCACGATCGCCCGCAAGACGCAGACGCAGGAGCCGGCCGTCCAGGCCGAGCCGGTCGGCGTCGGGTCACCCGGCGACGTCGTAGCCGCGGCGACCGGCACCTCCCGTGCCGGCGTCGACTCGACACGCGTCGTCGTCTCCCGTGCCATGGGTCAGCTCGACCGGCTCGACGCCGGCGACGCCACGCACGAGAAGCCGGTCGCGGACCGGACCGAAGCGCAGGGTACGCGCCACGTGCCGCTGCTGCCCCGCCCGGCGCCCGTTCCGGCGCCGGCGGCCGGCATCACCTCGGGAGTTCCGGGCACCGGCTCGGGCCTCAACCACGACGGTGGCGCCGCCGCCACGCTGCCCGCCGCTCCGGCCGGCACGAAGGTGGTCACCTTCAGGCTGGATGCGGTCGAAGACGCCGAGCTGCGGTTGCTCGCAGCCGAGGAGCCGACAGTCTCACCCGACTGAGGCCGGCCGGCCAGCCGACGCGAAGCGAAGCGGGCCGAGCCGGAGCCAGCCAGGGTCCCCTGGGCCAGCATCGACCCGCATCGACCACATCGCGGCATCTCGCAACACCGAACACGCACCATCCGGGCGCACGTCGACAGGGCGGAGCCGGGCAGAGCCTGCCCGCACGCAGGTTTCGCGGCTCCGATCCGCGCCCACGCAAGCAGCACTGAACAGAAACACCTACCGAAGGGTCTCACTTTCACCATGAAGACGTGGGTTCGTAAGTCGCTCAACGTGGGCGTGCTTTCCGCGGGCTTCCTGCTCATCTCGGGCGGGGCCGCGCACGCCGACTGGACGACTGGCTACAACGCCGGCCTGCTGAACGGCAATCAGTTCGACACCACCCTCCAGCTGCCGGTCAACGTCTGCGGCAACTCGATCGCGGTGCTCGGCTTCGCCGACGCGTCCTGCGGTGGCGGCGCCGCGGCGGTCGACACCGAGAGCGCCACCACCGAGGACTGGACGACCGGCTACAACGCGGGCGTCGCCAACGGCAACCAGCTCGACACCACCCTCCAGGTGCCGGTCAACGTCAGCGGCAACGCCGTCAGCGTCCTGGGCTTCTCGAGCGCGTCCAGCCAGGGCGGCGCGTACGCCGTCAAGGGCGGCATGGCCTCCGACAACGGCCGGGGTCACGGGCACGGTCACGGCCGGGGCCACGGGCACGGCGGCGGCAACGGTGGCGGCAACGGCGGCGACAACGGTGGCTACACCGGGAACAACAACGGTGGCTACGCCGCCGGCGCCGACGACTACACCGAGAGCACCGGCAACCGCACCGAGGACTGGACCTCGGGCTACAACGCGGGCGTGCTCAACGGCAACCAGTTCGACACCACGCTGCAGCTGCCGGTCAACCTGAGCGGCAACGCGATCAGCCTGTTCGGCTTCTCCAGCGCGCAGAGCGCCGGCGGTGCCTGGGCGGTCAAGGGTGAGAGCGCCTCCACCGAGAGCGCGACCACCGAGGACTGGACCACCGGCTTCAACGCGGGCCTGCTCAACGGCAACCAGTTCGACACCACGGTCCAGGCGCCGATCAACGTCTGCGGCAACGCGATCGCGGTGCTCGGCTTCTCCAGCGCCTCCTGCGGCGGCGGCGCGGTCGCTGTCGACGGCGACGGCTGGGGCGGCGGCAACGGCGGTGGCAACGGCCACGGGCACGGCCACGGTCACGGCGGCGGCAACGGCGACTGGGACGACGACTGGGACGACAACGGCAACGGTGGCGGCAACGGCGGCTACGGTGACGACGACGCCGACAACAACGGTGGCTACGGCAACGGTGGCAGCAACGGCAACCCCGGCGCGTACGGCAACGCCGCGGGTAACGCCAGCAACATGAGCTCGCACGGCGCCTCCGCGTCGCACGGCAAGGCGAAGACCAAGAAGGTCACCAGCGAGCACAGCCGTGGCAACGGCGCCGGCACCGGCACCGCGAACGACGGCGGCTACGGCAACGGCGGCGGCAACGGCCAGAACAACGGCGGTTACGGCAACGGCAACGGCAACAACAACGGTGGCTACGGCAACGGCGCCGGCAACGGCGACGACGACCGGGGCCACGGCCGGGGCCACGGCCACGGGCACGGCAACGGGCACGGCAACGGCGGCGGCTGGAGCAACGGCGGCGGCGCGACCGCCGTCAAGAACTCGTGCAGCGACTGGACCACGGGCTACAACGCCGGTCTGCTGAACGGCAACCAGTTCGACACCACGCTGCAGGTGCCGGTCAACATCAGCGGCAACGCGATCAGCCTGTTCGGCTTCTCGCAGGCGTCCAGCCAGGGCGGCGCGGTCGCGTACTCCTGCTGACACCGGTGCCGGGGTCCCTCTGATCCGCAGGGGGACCCGGGGCCCCGCCGGGTGCACACCGACCCGTGCCCGACGAGCCATTGGTACTTGACCTCCGCTTCGGCTAACCTGAACGATCGTTAGGCATAACGATCGTTCAGGTTGCTGACGCGGAGGTCGCGCCATGTTGGAGGAGCTTCGGAAGCGGGTCGAGGCCGGCGGTGCCGAGAAGTACCACGCGGCCAACGCTGCCCGGGGCAAGCTCTTCGCCCGTGAGCGGATTGCCCTGCTCGTCGACGAAGGAACCTTCGTCGAGGACGGGATGTTCGCCAACGTGCTGGCCGAAGGCCTGCCGGCCGATGGCGTCATCACCGGCACCGCGACCGTCGACGGCCGCCCGGTCTGCCTGATGGCCAACGACTCCACGGTCAAGGCCGGCTCCTGGGGCGCCCGCACCGTCGAGAAGATCATCCGGATCATCGAGAAGGCCTACGACACCGGCGTCCCCATGGTGTACCTGGTGGACTCCGCCGGCGCCCGCATCACCGACCAGGTCGACCTCTTCCCCGGCCGGCGGGGCGCCGGGCGCATCTTCCACACGCAGGTCCGCGCCAGCGGCAGCATCCCGCAGGCCTGCGCCCTGTTCGGCCCGTCGGCCGCCGGCGGCGCCTACATCCCCGCCTTCTGCGACGTCGTCGCGATGGTCGAGGGCAACGCGTCGATGTACCTGGGATCCGACCGGATGGTCGAGATGGTCACCGGCGAGAAGACCACCCTCGAGGCGATGGGCGGCGCGCGGGTGCACTGCGCGGAGTCCGGCGTCGGGCACTTCCTGTGCAAGACCGAGGCCGAGGCGATCGAGACGGTCCGGCGCTACCTGTCCTACCTGCCGTCCAACTGGACGCAACCCGCGCCGGTCGCCGCGGCGGCCGCCGCCACCGGCCTGCCCGAGATCCCCGCCAGCGAGCGGCAGGCCTTCGACATGCGCAAGTTCGTGCGCGGTCTCGTCGACGAGGGCTCGTTCTTCGAGATTCAAGCGCTGTGGGCGCGGGAGCTCACCGTCGGCTTCGCCCGCATCGACGGCCGGCCCGTCGGCGTCGTCGCCAACAACTCGATGTTCAAGGGCGGCGTGCTCTTCGTCGACTCCGCCGACAAGGCGACCCGGTTCGTGCAGCTCTGCGACGCGTTCAACGTGCCGCTGCTCTTCCTCGCCGACGTGCCCGGCTTCATGGTCGGCTCGGCCGTGGAGAAGCAGGGCATCATCCGGCACGGCGCCAAGATGATCACCGCGATCTCCGAGGCGACCGTGCCCAAGCTCTGCGTCGTGGTCCGCAAGGCGTATGGCGCCGGCCTCTACGCCATGGCCGGCCCGGGGTTCGAGCCCGACGCCACCATCGCGCTGCCCACCGCCAAGATCGCCGTGATGGGGGCGGAGGCGGCCGTCAACGCGGTCTACGCCAACAAGATCGCCGCGCTGCCCGACGACGAGGCGCGCGCCGCGTTCGTCGCCTCGGCCCGGGCCGAGTATGAGCGCGACATCGACATCATGCGCCTGGCCAGCGAACTGGTCGTCGACGCGGTCGTCGAGCCGGGCGCGCTGCGCGGCGAGGTGGCCCGCCGGTTCGCCGCCGCCACCGGGAAAGACCGTCAATTCTCGCGCCGCCGTCACGGCGTCACGCCCGTCTGAGAGGTACCCGTCATGGTCGACTTCACCCTCGGCGAGGAGCTCGAGGCCCTCCGTCAGAGCGTTCGCGAGTTCGCCAACGACGTCGTGGCACCGGTCATCGGCGACTACTACGAGCGGCACGCGTTCCCCTACGACATCGTGCGCCAGATGGGCAAGATGGGCCTCTTCGGCCTGCCCTTCCCGGAGCAGCACGGCGGCATGGGCGGCGACTACTTCGCCCTCTGCGTCGCCCTGGAGGAGCTGGCGCGCGTCGACTCCTCCGTCGCGGTCACCCTGGAGGCCGGCATCTCCCTCGGTGCCATGCCGATCTACCGCTTCGGCACCGACGAGCAGCGGGCCCAGTGGCTGCCGCGGCTCGTCACCGGCGAGGCGCTGGCCGCCTTCGGCCTCACCGAGCCGGGCGCCGGCTCCGACGCCGGCGGCACCCAGACCCGCGCGGTGCTGGACGAGGCCACCGGCGAATGGGTGATCAACGGCTCCAAGGCCTTCATCACCAACTCCGGCACCGACATCACCGCCCTGGTCACCGTCACGGCCGTCACCGGGGTCAACCCGGACGGCTCCAAGGAGCTCTCCTCGATCATCGTGCCGAGCGGCACGCCTGGCTTCACGGTCCAGCCCGGCTACTCCAAGGTCGGCTGGTGCGCCTCCGACACGCACGAGCTGAGCTTCTCCGACTGCCGGGTGCCGGCCGCCAACCTGCTCGGGCAGCGTGGCCGCGGGTATGCGCAGTTCCTGCAGATCCTCGACGAGGGGCGGGTCGCGTTCGCGGCGCTCGGCGTCGGGCTCGCCCAGGGCTGCGTCGACGAGTCGGTGGCCTACGCCAAGCAGCGCCGGGCGTTCGGCAAGGCGATCGGTGAGTACCAGGCGATCCAGTTCAAGCTCGCCGACATGGAGGCCCGCGCGCACACCGCCCGGCTGGCCTACTACGACGCGGCGTCCCGGCTGGTGAACGGCCGGGACTTCAAGCGCCAGGCCGCCATCGCGAAGCTGCAGGCCAGCGACGCCGCGGTCACCAACGCCCGCGAGGCGACCCAGGTGCACGGCGGCTACGGCTTCATGAACGAGACGCCGGTGGCCCGGATGTGGCGCGACGCGAAGATCCTGGAGATCGGTGAGGGCACGTCGGAGGTACAGCGGATGATCATCTCGCGGTCGTTGGGTCTCTAACAAGACGGAGGATTTCGCCGCGCTCCACTGCCGTGCTTGCATACTGCGATGTTCGCGAAACTGGGCACGCTCATGGACCGCTACCGGTGGCCTGTCATCGGGGTGTGGCTGGCAGTGACCGTGGCCGGTGCCGTCTTCGGTGGCGCGCTGTTCGACCGGCTCGCCACCACGACCACCAACCGGGCCGACAGCGAGTCGGCGATCGCGCAGCAGCGCATCGACGAGCTGGCGCCCGAAGGGTCGATGGTCATCGCCGTCATCGAGGGCAAGGACGTCTACGACCCGGGGCTCAACGCGAGCGTCACCAAGGCCAGCCAGGAGATCAAGGCGATGGCTGGGGTGAAGGAGGTCAACGACCTCTACAACGGCCCCGGCGGGCAGATCGGCGCCGACAACATGAGCTCGACGGTGCGGGTCGAGCTCGACCCGAAGCTCGGTGAGGCCGCCCGCGAGAAGCTCGAGGACAAGGTCAAGGCGCGCCTGAAGCTGATCGAGGCGCCGAAGGTGACGGTCGGCGGGACGAAGATCGCGGAGCGGGCGTTCGGCGAGCAGTCGGTGCGGGACCTCGCGATCGGGGAGAGCATCGCGCTGGTCGCGCTGCTCGTCGTGCTGGTGCTGATCTTCGGCGGGGTGGTCGCCGCGGGGCTGCCGCTCGCGGTCGCGGTCGTCGGGGTCACGGGATCGCTGCTGCTGCTGTTGGTGCTCAGCTTCGCGACGAAGGTGAGCGAATACTCCCTGAACGTCGTGACGCTGCTCGGGATCGGGCTCGCCGTCGACTACTCGCTGCTCATCGTCGCCCGGTTCCGGGAGGAGCGGCTCACGCACGAGCCGGCCGAGGCGCTCGTCGAGGCGGTCGCGCGGTCCGGCCGGGCGGTCGCGATCTCCGGCGTCGCGGTCGCGGCGACCCTCGCGGGGCTGACCGTGTTCGCCGAGCCGCTGCTCGCCGCGGTCGCGCTCGGCGGGGCCGCCGTCGTCGTGCTGGCGACGGTCGCGGCGCTGACGCTGGTGCCGGCGCTGCTCTCGCTCGCGAAGGACAGGATCCCGGCGGCCGGCGAGGGCCGGTTCACCTTCAAGACCGACCTGCTCGCGAAGCTGGCCACCAAGGCGCAGCAGTCGCCGTCGGCGGTCGCGCTCGGCGTGACCGTGGGTCTGCTGGTGCTGGCGGCGCCGCTGCTCGGGGCGAACTTCGCCAACTCCGACGCGCGGGCACTGCCGCACAGCAACGAGGCGCGGCAGGCGTACGACGCGCTGCAGAAGAAGTTCAACGACGAGCACCCGGAAGACGTGGTCGTGCTGCTGGAGGCCGGTCCCGAGCGCGCCGACGTCCGCATGTTCATGAACCAGGTCAGCAAGGACCTCTCCGGCCAGGTGTTCCGCCAGGAGGTGCGCCCCGACGTGCCCAAGGGCTGGACGGTCCTCGACCTGACCCCGAAGGGTGAGGTCGGCGGGCAGGAGGGCCTCGACCTGGTGCGCAAGGTGCGGGCCATGCCCACGCCGTTTCCGAAGTGGGTCACCGGCCCGAGCGCCGAGGTCGTCGACTACCAGGACTCCCTCGCGCGCCGGCTGCCGATCGCGGCGCTCATCGTGCTGATCGTGACCGTCGCGGTGCTGTTCATGCTCACCGGCTCGGTCGTCATCCCGCTCAAGGCCGTCCTGATGAACCTGCTGACCCTGATCGCCACGCTCGGCGTCCTGGTCGTGGTGTTCCAGTGGGGCTGGGGGCAGATCCCGCTCTTCTTCGACTCCTGGGGCGGCATCGACCTGACGACGCCGGTGCTGCTGTTCGTGTTCATCTTCGGCCTGTCGATGGACTACGAGGTCTTCCTCCTGGCGCGGATCAAGGAGGAGTACGACCGGCGCCCCGACACCAACCGGGCGGTCCTGCGCGGCATCACGAAGTCCGGCCCGGTCGTGACGGCGGCCGCGATCTGCATCGTCATCGTGTTCCTCGGCTTCGCGGTCGGCGGGCTGGTCGCGGTGAAGGAGATCGGTGTCGGCATGACGGTCGCCGTGGTCATCGACGTCACGGTGGTGCGGGGACTGCTGCTGCCGGCGCTCATGACGATGCTCGACAGCTGGAACTGGTGGGCGCCGAGCTTCCTCAAGCAGCTGGGCAGGCGCAAGCCGGCGGCGGCCGGAAAGCCGGCCGCGGAGGACGAGACCGTCGAGGTGCCCGCCCTTGGCAACAACCGTGCCACCGGCAGGTAACGCATCGATAACCGTCGTAGTTCCGACGCCTGGCTACTTCCAGACGGCTCCGATAAGTACCCTTTCACAACATGTCTCCAGTTGCGGATCATGATCCGCGGGGCGCCGGGGCAGGGTTCGCCGCCGCGTTGCGGACCCGCCGCCTGGCCCGGGGACTGACCCAGGAGGAGCTGGCCACACGGGCCGGCCTCGGCGTGCGCACACTGCGTGAGCTGGAGCGGGGCAGGGTCGCGCGGCCGCAGCGGGGCACCCTCGCGCTGCTCGCCGACGCCCTCGACCTCGTCGGCACCGACCGCGATGACTTCCTCACCGGCACCGTCACCGCCGCCCCGGCGACCCTGCCGCTACCGACCGCGCCGGCGCTGATCGGCCGCGACGCCGACGTCGCCGAGCTGCTCGACCTGCTGGCGCACGCCGACCTGGTCGCGCTCGTCGGCCTCGCGGGCGTCGGCAAGACCGGCCTCGCCCACGCCGTCGCGCACGCGACCAGCGGCACCGCGGTCTCCGTGACGATCACCGACGTGTCCCAGCCGACCGACGTGTTCGCCGCGGTCGCCGCCGTCTTCGGGGTCGCCCGCGCCGAGGAGCTGCCCGACCGGCCGGCGCTGCTGGTCCTCGACGGGATCGACCGCTCGCACCGCAGCGCGGTCAAGGCGATCGGCTGGCTGCGGGCCCGGGTGCCGTCGGTGAAGATCCTCGCGACCAGCCGGCGCCCGCTCGCGGGCGCGGTCCCCGGCGCCGTCGACTGGCAGGTCGAGCCGCTGGAGCTGCCGCCGTCCGCGCCGGGCTCCGCGGCCGACGCGCGTCGCGTGCCGGCGGTCGCGCTGTTCCTCGACCGGCTCCGGCAGGTGCGGCGCGAGCCGGTGCCCGACGCGGAGCTCCCGGCGGTCGCCGAGCTGGTCCGGCGCCTCGACGGGCTGCCGCTCGCGATCGAGCTCGCCGCCGCCCGCGGGCGGGTCCTCGAGCTGCCGGAGCTGCTGTCCCGCTACGGCAACCGCGTCCTCGACCTCGCCGCCACCGACCCCGCCGGGCAGCGGCTCCGCGACGCCGTCGCCGCGAGCTACCACCTGCTGGACGAGCCGGAGCAGGCCGCGCTGCGCCGGCTGGCGATGTTTCGGGGACGATGGTCGCTGGAGCTGGCCGAGGCGCTGCTCGGGTTCAACGCCGAGGCGGTGCTCGACCGGCTCGTCGGGCTCGGCCTCGTCAGCGTCCGCGGCCCCGGCGACCTGCGCTTCCGCCTCCTCGACGTGGTCCGCGACTTCGCCACCGAGCGCTGCGTCGAGCACCTCGAGCTACGCGCCCTGCGCATCCGGCACGCCGAGGTCATCACCCGGCTCGCCGTCCGGCTGGCGGCCGACCTCGTCGGGCCGGCCAGCGGCGCCGCCGTGTCGCGCCTGGACTACCTCAACAGCGACATCAGGACGGCGCTGCGGTACGCCGCCGTCCGCGAACCCGTGATCGCGCTGCGCCTCGCCGGGGCGATCCCGCGCTGGTGCCGGCTGCGGGGCCGGGACGTCGAGGCGCACAAGCTGTTGCGACGGCTGCTCGACGACCCGCGCACCGCCGGCTGCGACCCGCTGATCCGGGCGACCGCGCAGGTCGCGGCGGGGATGCTCGCGATGGCACACGGGCGGGGCTTCGCCGAGCTCTGGCCGACCGAGGCGGCGCTCGAGGTGCTCGTCGCGCACGGGGACGCGGCGGGGGAGTTCGCCGCCCGCGGGGTCCTCTCCGGGGTCTGGCAGGCGGTCGGCGGCGCCGACGAGTCCCGCCGGCACGCCGAGGCGATGCTCGGGCTGGCGATCCGGACCGGCCGGATCCGCGAGATCGCCGTCTCGCAGAACAACCTGGCGTGGCACGACATCCGCACCGGCGACCTGGCCACCGCGGCCCGCCGGCTGGCCGGCGCCGGGCGTCGCGCCGCCGAGGCCGGTGACGCCCGCGTCCAGGCCCTCACCCAGGCCAACCTGGCCGAGGTCGCGCGCCTGGACCGCCGCTTCGACGAGGCCGTCGACCTGGCCCGCCGGGCGGCGTTCGCGTCCGCGGAGGTCGGCGACCCCACCCACCACGTCCGGGCGCTCGGCACGCTCGGGCAGGCGCTGGCCGAGTCGGGGCGCCCGCAGGAGGCGGCAGACGTCCTCGTCGAGCTGGCCGAGCTGCCCGGGAGTGCCGGGTTCACGGCGATGATCAGCGGCTATCTCGCACTGGGGCGGGGAGACCGGCCGGCGGCGGCGGTCGCGTTCGAGTCCGCGGCGAACCTGCTCGCCGGTCGCGATGACATCCGCGATGTACTGGAGGCGCTCGTCGCACTGGCCGCCTGCGCCGCGCCGGACGACCGGGAGCGGGTGCTGGGCGAGCTGGCCGGGATCCGCGCGCGGGGCGGGCTGGCGCTGCTGCCGCGGGAGCTGGCGCTGCTGGAGTCGCCCGAGCAGTAGGGCACGGACGAAGACCCCCCGGGCGCGTGTTGCCTTCCCACCTGCTTCGTCCGTGCCGGTCCCCCTGGGGTGTTTCTTCCCCGGGCGGACACTAACGAAGTCGATGGCCCGGAATGCGGCTTTGCGGGGTTTTCACGACCTCGGGCCGGCGGAAGCTGCCGGTGATCCTGCCGGTCGCTTTCTTTCCGTTCACGCGACGCGGTGTGCTTCGTCGCGCCGGGCGGCTTCTACGCGGCGCGGTGTGCCTCGGTCGTGCCGGGCGGTCTTACGCGGCGCGGTGTGCTTCGGTCGTGCCGGGCGGTCTTTACGCGGCGCGGTGTGCTTGGGCCGCCGGGCGGTCATTACGCGGCGCGGTGTGCTTCGGTCGTGCGGCTCGGGTCCGCGACGCCGGAGGTGGCGCCGGGGCGGACGGCGTCGCGGATCGTGCGGAGACCGCTGAGCAGCGTCTCCAGGTGCTCAGGCGACAGCCGGCCGGTGAACCACTCGTCGATCAGCGCGAGGTGGTCCGGCAGGACCTCGTGCATCTTGGCCACGCCGGCGGGCGTCACGACGGTGAACGAGCCGCGCCGGTCGGTCGGGCAGGCGCGGCGGGTCGCCAGGCCGTCGCGCTCCAGGCGGTCGACGACCCGGGTCACGCCGCTGGTCGACAGGCCGGTCTGCGCCGCGAGGTCGGTCATCCGCAGCTCGCCGCCCGGCGAGCGGGCGAGCCTGACCAGCACCTCGAAGTCGACGTTGCCGAGGCCGTGCTCGGCCAGCTGGACGTTGAGACGCGCGGTCACACCGGTGAAGGCCTCGACGAACAGGCCCATGGCGGTGATTCGCGGATCTTCAAGCATCTCGTCGGTCACAGTGGCAGTCTATCAGAAGAGCTTGACAAACGAGACTCTGCCGTGAGTATATTTGCTTCAGCAAACTTCTCCACCACAGCTCATCTGGAGGGCATCATGACCGCACCGGTCGGCACCCGCGAGTACAACGGCGTCGCGATCCCGACGCCGGGCAAGTTCGACATCGACCCGGCGCACACGCGGGTCAGCTTCGTCGCCAAGCACCTCATGGTGAGCAAGGTCCGCGGCGGCTTCACCAAGGCGACGGGCACCATCGTCATCGCCGAGGACCCGCTGGAGTCGCACGTCGAGGTCGAGATCGACGCCGCCAGCATCGACACCGGCGTGGCCGACCGGGACGGTCACCTTCGCAGCGCCGACTTCCTCGACGTCGAGAAGTGGCCGGCGCTGACCTTCAAGAGCACCCGCGTGACCGGCTTCTCCGGCGGCGAGTTCAAGCTGGTCGGCGACCTGACGATCCGCGACGTCACGCGCGAGGTCGAGCTCGACGTCGAGTTCGAGGGCCACGCGAAGAGCCCGTGGGGCCAGGAGGTCATCGGGTTCAGCGCGACCACCGAGATCGACCGTGAGGACTTCGGCATCACCTGGAACCAGGCGCTGGAGACCGGCGGTGTTCTCGTCGGCAAGAAGGTCAAGATTGAGATCGGCGCCGAGGGCGTGCGCCAGGGCTGAGCCTGAATTGCGGCTCTTTGCTCCTTAAGCCGGAGTTTGACCATGCTGCAGAGGGTGGGCGAAATCTCCCACCCTCCGCAAGGTTTCGATCACCGTAGGCTGAGGTTGCGCCCGTTTTGTCCCTAGCGGTACATCCAGACCACTCCTAACGTGGAGGGTCCACGGGGCCGGCCGGGGAGTTGGGGAACGGAATGGGGCAAGACGTCATACGGGGTGCGTTCACACGGGAGGATCGTGCCCGATATCGGTATAAAGTCCGCCGATGTCTTGACGTCTTCGCGCTGATGCTCAACGACTTCCGGTTCGATTCAGACCGGCCGATGACGGGGCTCGAGATCGAGCTCAACCTCATCGATCCCGAGGCGCAGCCCGCGATGCGCAACGCGGAGGTGCTCGCCGACCTGGCGGACCCGTCGTTTCAGACCGAGCTCGGGCAGTTCAACCTCGAGATCAACGTGGCGCCCAGGGTCATCGAGGGCGACGGCCTCGACGTGTACGAGCGGGAGGTCCTCGCCAGCCTCGTCCACGCCGACGAGCGCGCCCGCAAGTCGGACGCACAGCTGGTGCTCATCGGGATCCTCCCGACGCTGCGCCCAGAGCACACGGTGCTGGCCAACCTGTCCAACAACCCGCGCTACCAGCTGCTCAACGAGCAGATCATCAACGCGCGCGGCGAGGACATCGCCCTGGACATCCGTGGGCAGGAGCGGCTCGAGGCGGAGTCCGACTCGATCGCCGCCGAGTCCGCGTGCACCAGCGTCCAGTTTCACCTGCAGGTCGCCCCCGAAGACTTCGCCATGCACTGGAACGCGTCCCAGGCGATCGCCGGGATCCAGGTCGCGGTCGGCGCCAACTCGCCGTACCTCTTCGGCAAGCGCCTCTGGGCGGAGACCCGCATCGCGCTGTTCGAGCAGGCCACCGACACCCGCCCGGAAGAGCTGAAGGCCCAGGGCGTCCGGCCGCGGGTCTGGTTCGGCGAGCGCTGGATCACGTCGATATTCGACCTCTTCGAGGAGAATGTCCGCTACTTCCCGCCGCTGCTGCCCATCACCGACGACGAGGACCCCGTCGCCGTCATCGAGGCCGGCGGCGTGCCCAATCTGGGCGAGCTGCGCCTGCACAACGGCACGATCTACCGCTGGAACCGGCCGGTGTACGACATCATGAACGGCCGCCCGCACCTGCGCGTCGAGAACCGCGTCCTGCCCGCCGGCCCCACCGTCGTCGACCAGGTCGCCAACGCCGCGTTCTACTTCGGCCTGGTCGGCGAGCTCGTCCAGCAGGACCGTCCGATCTGGACGCAGATGACGTTCTCCGCCGCCGAGGAGAACTTCCACACCGCCGCCCGCGAGGGCCTCGACGCCCGCCTCTGGTGGCCCGACCGCGGCGAGGTGCAGGTCGCCGAGCTGGTCCTGGACGAGCTGCTGCCACTGGCCTCGGCGGGCCTGGACCGCTTCGGCGTCCGCCCGGCCACCCGCGACCGTCTGCTCGGCGTCATCGAGGGCCGCTGCCGCACCGGCCGCAACGGCGCCGCCTGGCAGACCGAGACCGTCAACGACCTGCAGTCCAGACACCACCTCGACCGCCCTGCCGCCCTCCGCGCCATGCTCCAGCGGTACAGCGTCGGCCTGCACGCCAACGAGCCCGTCCACACCTGGCCCATCTGACCCACCCCACCGTTGGGGAGCGGCCTCGTCCTGCCTTCGGGTCGTTTGGACGGTCGGCGCCGCCCGCATCACGCGTGACCAGGCACGCGTGGATAGACAGCGCCGTCATAGGCCAGGGCTTGTGGCGCGGCTCCGGCGTCGCCTGGTCCGGCGCCATCGCGGCGATCGTCCGGTGCGCAGACCGCTCGGGTGTTGAGCTTCCCGCTGCTCTGGTCGTGTGGTGGGCGTGGCCGGACCGTCGGGGTTACTCGGCGGACTTGCCGCGGCCGCGGCCTCGGGTGCGGCTCGGGGCGGGTTTGGGCGGCTCGGGGGTCGCCGGGGCGGTGTCGGTGGGCCATAGGGGCTCGACGGAGCCGCGGGCCGGGGCCGCCTTCTTGGGTGCGGGGTCGGTGTCGTCGGAGACGGTGTCCTCGGCGTACGCGCGGTTGGCGGACTCGGAGGCGTAGGTGCGGCCCGAGGACTCGCCGCCGTAAGCGCGGGACGGGGCGTAGGCGTCGGACTCGAGGTCCTTGGCCGAGTCCAGGTCGGCGGCCTTGGTGACGGCTGCCTTGGTGACGGCGGCCTTGCCGGTGGACGTCGGGGCCTTGGGGGCGGCGGCCGGGGACTTGCCTCCCGCGCCGATCGTGACCGGCTCGGGGGTGCGGTCAGGGGCGGCGGTCCAGGGGTCGTCGGCGTCCTGCGGCTCGCCCCGCTCGGTGCGGCGGCGGGCCTCCGCGGCGTCGGCGTCGGCCAGGGCCTGGGTCCAGTCGGCGATGTCGGAGGCGGCCCGGGCCTCGCGCTCCGCGGCGGCGGCCTGGCGGGCGGCGCGGGCCTGGGCGCGGGAGCCGCGGGGGCCGATGGCGGAGACGATGACGGAGCCCGCGAGGCCGGCGAGGACCGCATACGGGGCGATGACGAACGCCGACAGCTGCGGGTCGCGCTCGCCGACGGCGGGAGCGGCCAGGAAGTAGGCGAGGGCGACCAGGAGCGGGCCGGCCGCGCCGGACACCGCGACGCCGACGCGGTTGTCGCCGCGGCGGCTGGCGGGCCAGGCGGCGAGGGCACCGATGACCAGCGCTATGGCGAGCATGAGGAGCGCCCCGGGCAGGTTCACCATGTTGCGGATCCAGGTGGCGTCGGTGAACTGCCAGGTGCCGAGCTGTGCGGCGGTGGCGAGGTTGCCGTCGGCGCGGACCACGTCGACGACCGCGACGACGGCGAGGACCCACAGCCAGGCCGAGGAGGCGATGACGTTGGAAGCGATCGCGCGGGCGGCCAGGGCGCCGACCGCGATCAGCAGGCCGACGATGATGCCGGCGATCGCATAGCCGCCGGCGGTGAAGTAGGGCGCGACGTTGTCGGGGCGGGGCGTGCGCGACGGCACGGCGACCAGCGGCACGACGATGAGGGCGCCGACCGCCGCGGACAGCGCGATCACGATCCGCCAGGCGGCGGTCAGTGCGTGTGCCCCCGGGGTCGAGGCGTCGCCGGCGACCGGGGTGTCGGCGGGGCTGAGCCGGTCCGCGCACAGGGCGCCGATGACCGTCGAGGACGCCGCGAGCCAGGCCACCCAGGCCAGGCTGCTGACCCAGATGGTCGCGCTGTTGCCGGCCGGCTGCCAGGAGATGATGCCCAGGCCATAGCCAAGACCGAGCTGCGCGGCACCCGCGCCCGCCGCGACACCGATCGCGGTGAATATTGAGGTTGCCCAGCTTCGTGCCGCCATGCCGCGCAGCGTACGCCCAGCCGTCCACCCGGGCGAGTCGATGTCAGTGGAACGTCAGGCCGTGCAGACGGCGGTCGCGGAGGGTGGGCCTGAGGTGGGCAACCTGTCCACTGGCAGGCGATATGTCGGACAAGGTGGTGAACTGGAACCTATGTCAGACGAGCCGGACGCCACCGCCCCGTTCGATCGATTGCCGCCGTCGGACGGGGGACCGACGCCGCCACGAGCGGAAGACCCCGACGCGACCCGGATCGGTCCGGGCGGCCAGGACCCGGACGCGACCAGGATCGGCCCGCCGAGCAGCAGGCCCACGGATCCGGACGCGACCAGGATCGGTGGCGGCACGTCACCGCTGCGCCCCGACGACAGCGGCGCCACCAGGATCGGCGGCCCGCTCGGCAGCGACGAGCCGCCGCGGTGGTCCGCCCGCGCCAACGTCCCCCAGCCGGGTGACCCGTCGCTCCGCCCGGCCGCCGCGCCGGAGGAGTGGATCGAGGAGGAGGATCCGTACCAGGGACGCTCATGGTTCACCCCGGTGATCATCGGCGTCGTCGCGCTGGTCATCGTCGGCGCGCTGAGCTTCGGCCTGTACCTCATCTATCAGGCCACCGCGGACGGCGACAACGCACCGTCCGATCAGCTGCCGGTGCCGACGGTGGCCGGCAGCAGCGTCGTGCCGTCGCCGACACCGCAGCCGACGACCGCCGCTCCGACGTCGGAGGCGCCCACGGCGACCACCGCGGCCGCGCCGACCAGCGTCACGATCCCGCCGCTGACGGGCAACACCCTCGCCCAGGCGACGATCAAGCTGCAGCAGCTCGGGCTCGAGGTGAAGGTCGTCCGTCGCGCCGACGACTCCGTGCAGCCCGGCGAGGTCGCGGGGACGGATCCGGGCGCGGGCGAGATCGTCGCGCCGGGCGAGACCGTCACCCTCTTCGTGGCGACGGAGCCGACGAAGGCGCCGTCGAGCCGCTCCCCCTCAGCGGTCCCCAGCTAGGCGCCGGCGCTTCGCGATCGCCGGCTCCTGCACCGACGTCGACTCTATGCGGATGCGGAGACGGGCACCCGGCTGCCGGTCCGGGCGGTGCGGGTGACGAAGCCGGGCTGCAGGCCCTGGAGCTGCACGAAGATGGATCGGCGCTCGACGGCGTCGCCGGTGGTGTTGAGCTGGTAGCCGTCCAGCCACGCCCACCCGTCATAGGTCTGCCAGTCGTGCACCCGGATCACCCGGAACAGCATCGGCTGCACGAACTGCACGCTCGCGGCCTTGGTCACACGCAGCACGTCACCGGTCTTCGGTAACACAGGTAAGACTCCCGTCATCTGCCGGCAGGGGGAAGATCGGTCACGGGCACCCCCGTAACCGCCGATCGGCTCGATCGTTTGTCGCTGCGTCCGCAGTGGTGTCCCGGTCGTCCTTGACTCTCGTTGGCGCGAAGATGAACAGACCGTGACCGCCGCCACACCCACAGATTGCCCGAGGTCGGTGATCAATGCAACTTGCAGTGAGAAATTTCCATCTCACGCATGAGAGCGTCGCTCCCGAGTGGCGGGACCCCCGGGAGGTGGCGAGAATGTCGTGCCGATCCGGGTTGCGGACCTTCGTCGGGTTGCGCTGATCTATAGGTATCGGAAATTCCGTGGGCCGGCGCGGAGGTGCAAGCGTGGCAAGTCGACGAGGCAGCCCGACGCTGCGACGCAGACAGCTCGGTATGGAGTTGCGCCGCCTTCGCGAGGCGGCACACGTCACCATCGATCATGTCGCCGAGCGACTGGAATGTTCCGGATCCAAGATCTCGCGGATCGAAACGGGACAGACCGGCGTCACCCCGCGCGACGTACGGGACATGCTGGACATCTACGGTGTCGAGCCACAATACGCCGAGCAGTTGCTGAAAATCGCCAGGGAGGCACGCCAGAAGGGTTGGTGGCAGCTCTACGGTGACGTGCTCACCGGGGCCTACGTGGGCCTCGAAGCGGCCGCCGATCACATTCGTTCATATGAGGCGCTCGTCGTCCCCGGACTGCTGCAGACCGAGGAATACGCGCAGGCCATGATCCACGCGGCCCGTCCGGACATCAGTGTCACGGAGGTCGAGAAACGTGTGCGTGTCCGGATGAGCCGCCAATCGTTGGTCACCCAGGATGACCCGATAGATCTCTGGGTGGTGCTGGACGAGGCAGTGCTGCGCCGCCCGGTCGGCGGAAGAGCGGTCATGCGCCGTCAGCTCGAGCACCTGGGCACGGCAGCGGGATGGCCGAACGTGACCCTCCAGATCCTGCCCTTCTCCGCCGGTGCTCATGCCGGGATGGACGGGACATTCACGATGTTGCTGTACGACGAGTCCGCAGGGCAAAACTTCGTGTTCGCCTCGAACGCGGCCGGCGGTCTCTTTCTCGAGAAGGACGACGAACTGCAGCGCTACGGATTCATCTTTGACTACTTGCGCGCCAACGCACTCCGTCCGGACGAGTCAGTATCGATGATCGTGAAGCTGGCAAAGGAGTCGTAGTGAACATTGAGGCCAAGGGCTTCAGCGTGAATCTTGAGGGTGCTCGCTGGCGCAAGAGCACACGCAGCGGTCCGTACTCGGACAACTGCGTCGAGGTCGCGTTCGTCGGCGGGGCTGTCGCGTTGCGCGACTCGAAGGACAAGGCCGGACCGGTGCTGCTGTTCACCCCCGAGGAGTGGGTGGCCTTCGTCGGCGGGACCAAGGGCGGGGAGTTCGATCTCTCGTAGGTGAAACGCCAGGTCAAATTCGACCGGCCCGGCCCGCGACGGTGGTATCGCCGTTGCGGACCGGGCCGGTCATCGTTGTATTCAATGAGCGCTCAGGAACTTCACGCCAGATCCGAACACCCGAGTCAGATAAGGCTTGTATCCGATGAACAATGGCCCCGACAACTTCGGCAACGGTTCGTCGAAGACCGACGACCGTTTCTCCGGGCAGCTCGGTAGCTACCGCCCGGGCGGCCGCCGGGACGTCATCGGCGACGGGCCGATCGACGAACTGTCGCCGCGCAACGGTTCGCCGCTGGACCGTGCCTCGTCGCCGTTGGACCGTGCCTCGTCACCACTGGACCGTGCGTCCCTGCCGCTGGACAACTCGCCGATCGCCGCATCGCTGACGCCGCCGAAGCTGCCCGAGTCGTCCCTGGTGGCGGACCTCAGCCCGCTGACCGAGCCGATGTTCGGCCGCGGCGGCGTGCTGCAGGACTCCTGGCTCGACGGCCCCAGCCAGTCGATGGCCGACCACCCGCTGCTGCGGGGGCTCCTGCTGGAGCTGCCGCCGAAGGGCACGATGCCGCAGCAGGAGTGGCTGGACCGCTGGTTCGAGGCGGCCCGCTCGATCCTGGAGCTCATCTACTCGCAAGAGGCCCGAGGCCTGAAGTAGCTCGCCGGTCGACAGGTCGAATCCCATGCCGTAGAAAGCAGGGAGGCTCGACCTGGGGAGGTCGGACGGGCTCCGGTGCGCGCGAGCGCGCCGGGCCCGTCGATAAGTTGAACCCATGAGTTATCCCAAGATCGAGCTGCACGTGCACCTCGAAGGGGCGATCCCGCCCGCGACGCTGCTGGAGATCGCCCGGCGCAACGACCTGCCGCTGCCGGTCGACACCGTGGAGGGCGTGCTGGGGCTGTATGAGTTCACCGACTTCAAGAAGTTCGTCGAGGTCTGGATCCTCACCACGAACTGCCTGCGCACCGCGGACGACTTCCGGCAGATCGTGGTCGACTACGCCGGCGTGGCCGCGTCGCACGGTGCCGTGTACCTGGAGGCGATCTTCTCTCCCGGGGAGCGGGCCCAGCGCGGTGTGGCCTGGGAGGACCTGTACGAGGGCTACACCGACGGCATCGTCGAGGCGCGGGAGCGGCACGGCGTGATCGTCCGGCTGACCCCGGACCTCTACCGAGGCATGCCGGTCGACGTGGCGGAGGACGTCGCCCGGTGGAGCGTGCGCTACGCGGACCGGGGCATCGTCGGCCTCGGCCTCGGCGGCAACGAGCAGGCGGGCCCCGCGACGACCTACGCGAAGGCGTTCGAGCTGGCCCGCGACGGCGGACTGGCGATCGTGCCGCACGCCGGCGAGTCGGCCGGCGCCGAGTCGGTCCGCGAGATCCTGACCCTCGCACCCGACCGGCTGCGGCACGGCATCCGTGCCGTCGACGATGCCGGTGTACTGGCAGAGATCGTCGATCGGGGGCTGGTGCTGGACGTCTGCCCGACCTCGAACGTGCGGACCCGGTCGGTGGAGTCGCTCGCGACGCACCCGTTGCCGGCCCTGCTGGCGGCGGGGGTGCCCTGCACGGTCAACACCGACGACCCGGCGATGTTCAACACCGATCTGGCTCAAGAGCACCGCGTCGCTGCCGATCTCGGTCTCAGTGCGATGGACGCCTACCTGGCCGGCGTCGCGGGCGCTGCCTGCGACGACGACACCCGCGCACTGCTGAAGAGCAAGATCAGTGATATCGGCTGAATGTCCGATTGGTGCGCTACGTTCGGCCCGGGTCGGGTGTCGCAAAGTTGATGGTCGATCTTGAAATGTCCGCTTAGCTTTGGGCGGGTTCGCTGGTAGGAACGGGGAGGCAAGGGTGAGTGACGTGTCTGATTTGATGTTCGCATTGATGAGTGGCGGCGGCCTCCTGGCCCTCAGCATCGGTGCATTCGGCGTGCTTGACGCCTACCACAAGCGCGGGATAGGCGAGAAGCGCGTGGACTGGCTGATCGGCCTCTACGCGTTCGGCGTCGTCATGAACATCGTCGCTTACGTGTTGCTGGACCGCTGGTACATCGCGGCGCCGCTGGCACTCATGCTGGTGCCGGCCGAGCGCGCGCTGGAGAAGCGCGGCACCTTCAAGCGTCGCGCCGTCAAGGTCGACGCGATCACCGGTCGCTGAGCGCGGACAAACACTGACGCCGGTCCCCGCGGGGGGCCGGCGTCATGGTGTGCCTTCAGGCTGTGCTTCCGGACGGGCTACCCGCCGGGCTTCAGACCGCGAACGTGCTCAGCGGCTCCGTGGCCGGCGCCGGCGGCGTGGCCCGCCACAGGCGGGTCTTCTGTGCGCCGAGCCGGGCCAGGTAGGCCGGGTTGAGCAGCACGTAGCGGCGCCAGAGCCGCTTGGGCTCCAGGCCGAGCCGCCACAGCCACTCCAGGGCGTACTTCTGCATCCACGCCGGCGGGTTCTTCAGCCCGCCGGCGTGATAGTCGAACGCCGCGCCCACCGCCAGCATCGGCGCGTCCACCAGGTGGCGCATGCCGTAGACGAAGATCTCCTGGCGGGGGCAGCCGAGGCCGACCATCACCACGCGCGCGCCGGACGCCTTGATCCGCGCCGCGATCTCCTCGGGCTCACCCGGCTGCGCCGAGCGGAACTTCGACGCCTCCATGCCGGCGATCTTGAGCGCGGGGAACCGCTCGCGCAGCTTGCTGATCAGAAGTTCGAGCGTCTGCTCGGTCGAGCCGTACAGGTACACCGGCAGACCTTGCTCCGCGCTGGCCCGCAGGACCCGCAGCGTGAGCTCCGGGCCATAGACCCGGTCGGCGAGCCGCGCCCGGTGCAGCAGGTTGAGCGCCCAGCGCACCGGCTGCCCGTCGGGCGTCACGAGGTCGAACGCGTTGAGCCTGGCGCCGTGCGCCTTGTCCTGCACGCCGGTCATCACGCCGTGTACGGCGAGCGCCGTCACCGCGAGCGGCCGGCCCTCCCGGGCGGCGCTCATGACCTTCTCGACGGCGCTGTCGTAGTCGACGGCGCTGACCTGCACGCCGAGAACGTTCTGCTTCCCCTGGTCGATCAAGTCAGGCCGCCGGGGTCCACTTGCCGACGTTGGCCTCGTAGATCTCCTGACAGATCATCGGCACGTCGTACACCTGCTTCCAGTCCGGGTAGTCCAGCTGGAAGCGCTCGTTGGACCCGATCCACCACTGGTGGTCGCCGACCCGGTTGGCCTCGTGGTATTCGGTGACCATCTCGTTGCCGGTGATCCGCTGCGCGAGCGCGAACACCTCCAGGTGCGAGGTGTTGGAGTGCCGCCCGCCACCGAGGTTGTAGACCGCGGCGCTGCGCGGCGCCCTGAAGAAGGCCTCGAACGCGGCGACCACGTCGTGCGAGTGGATCGCGTCGCGGACCATCTTGCCCTTGTACCCGAAGATCTTGTACGTGCGGCGCTCCATCGCGCACCGCATCACGTAACCGAGGAAGCCGTGCAGCTCGGTCGCCGAGTGCGCCGGCCCGGTCAGCGTCCCGCCCCGGAAGCACGCGGTCTTCATGTCGAAGTAGCGCCCGTACTCCTGCACCATCACGTCGGCGGCGACCTTCGAGGCCCCGAAGACGGAATGCAGACAGGCGTCGATCGACATGTCCTCCTTGATGCCGTTCTCGTACGGGTGACCCGCCTCGATCTCCCACCGCGTCTCCTGCTCGACCAGCGGCAGGCTGTTGGGCCGGTCGCCATACACCTTGTTGGTCGAACAGTGGATGAACGGCGCCTCGATGCAGTGCTCCCGCACGTTCTGCAGCATGTTGAGCGTCCCGCCGGCGTTCACGTCGAAGTCCGTGAACGGGTCCCGCACCGCCCAGTCGTGACTCGGCTGCGCCGCGGTGTGCACCACCAGCGCGACGTCCTTGCCATACCGCTTGAAGATCCCGGCGAGCGCGTCCCGGTCGCGGATGTCCACGTCGTGGTGCGTGTAGGAGTCGCCCAGGTCGCTGGTCAGCCCCACCACGTTCCACGCGGTCGAGGCCTCGGCCCCGAAGAACTGCTTCCGCATGTCGTTGTCGATGCCCACGACATCCAGCCCCAGCGAGGCAAAATGCCGGACAGCCTCGGACCCGATCAACCCGGCAGACCCGGTGACGATGACGACGCTCACGAGCAGAACTCCTTGCCACTCCAGCAGGACCGGCCGAGCATACCCCGCACGGTGGAGTCGCCATTTTGACGCACGACCAACCGCCCGCTGCTATTGAGGGGGCGTGGGTGGAGCGCAGCTCCCCCAATGGGGAGCGAGGCTTCAGCCTCGCGCGAGGAATGACGAGACGAAAAATGAGCGCACTCCGCGAACGGAGTGCGCTCATCGTCTCGTGGGGAAGGGGGGAGTTGAACCCCCACGCCCTTTCGGGCACACGGACCTGAACCGTGCGCGTCTGCCATTCCGCCACTTCCCCTGGCAGTGCCCCAGCGTAGCGTGTGCCAACTCGGCGTTTTCACCGGGTTAGTACTAGGCTGCCCTGGGCGCCACGGAAGAGTAGCACGGGCTAGCCGGTGAGGATGCAACCGGGCGTGCGACGTCCGGATACCATCATGACCTCGGAACCCGAGGAGGAACCGGTGAGTGTGCTGCAGCGCTTCGAGAAGCGCCTAGAGGGCCTGGTCGAGGGGGCCTTCGCAAAGGTCTTCAAGGGGGTCGTCCACCCCGTGGAGATCCTCAACGCCATGCAACGGGAGGCGGAAGCCCACAAGGCGATTCTGGCAGGCGGGCGCACGCTCGTGCCGAATCGCTACGTGATCGACCTGTCGCCCTATGACCACAGTCGGCTGGCGCCGTATGCCGCCGCGCTCGCCCAGGAGCTCGCCCAGTCGCAGGCGGAGTTCATCGGCGAGCAGGGGTGGACGGTCTACGGCGACGTGATCGTCGAGATCGAGCGGGGCGACGGCCTCGACACCGGCATGTTCCGGGTCACGGCCGAGGTCTACACCGGCGGCGAGGTCGCGCCGCAGGCCGCGCCCGACCCCTACGGCGGCTACAACCAGGGCGGCGGCTACGGTCCCGGCCCCGGCGGCCCCGGTGGGCCTGCCCGCAACGTACGACTGGTGTCCGGCGACGGGCGAAGCTACCCTCTGTCGATCGGCTCGACCGTGATCGGCCGGGGCGATCAGGCCAACATGCGCCTGCCAGATGTCGGCATCTCGCGCCGTCACGCGCGACTCGACTTCGACGGTGCGCAGGTGGTGCTCACCGATCTCGGCTCGACGAACGGCACGATGGTCAACGGGCAACGCGTCTCCGCGGTCGCGTTGAATCCCGGTGACATGATCCAGCTCGGCACGACCACGCTCACCTACCGCGTGGATGGCTGAAGTCCTGCACCACGTGGTCGACGTTAGGCGGATCTGCATGAGTGCACCTGCTCGACCGGGCCTCCGGGCCCCTGATAGGTCGTAGATGGAATTTGTCATTACGGTCGCCCGCTACGGGCTGCTCGTGCTGCTGTGGATCTTCGTGTTCACGGTGGTGGGAGTGATCCGGCGCGACCTGTTCGCGGGCTCTCGAACGAGCCGGATCGTCGCCGCACCCCGGGGGGTTGGTGCGGCGACGGCTCCTGGCCGTCCGGCGAAGGTGAAGCGCGGCAAGACCGCCCACCAGCTCTTCGTCACCGCCGGCTCACTGGCGGGCACCCGGATCACACTCGGTGAGGCGCCGATCACAATCGGCCGCGCCGAGGATTCGACGCTGGTGATCACCGATGACTACGCCTCGGCGAAGCACGCCCGCCTCGTGCCCCGCGCCGGCCAGTGGTACCTCGAGGATCTCGGCTCGACCAACGGCACCTACCTCGACAAGACCAAGGTCGGCGCACCTACCCCCGTCCCCCTCGGCGTGCCGATTCGCATCGGCCGCACTTCTCTCGAGTTACGGCCATGACCCTCACCTTGCGCTACGCGGCCCGCAGTGACCGCGGTCTGATTCGGAGTGGGAACCAGGACTCCGTCTACGCCGGACCGCGGCTGCTCGCCGTTGCCGACGGAATGGGCGGCATGGCCGCCGGTGACGTCGCCAGCAACATCGTCATCGCCACCATGGCGCCGCTCGACGAGGATGTGCCCGGCAACGCCATGATCGACACGCTTCGCGGCGCCGTCGACCTGGCCAACCAGCAGATCCGCGACGCCGTCGAGGAAAACCCGGCCATGGAAGGCATGGGCACCACCCTCACCGCCATGCTGTTCTCCGGCACCAAGATGGGCATGGTTCACATCGGCGACTCCCGCGCGTACATCGTGCGTGACGGAGAGTTCGCCCAGGTGACCAAGGACGACACGTACGTCCAGATGCTCGTCGACGAGGGCCGGATCAGCCTGGAGGAGGCCAACAGCCATCCTCAGCGCTCGCTGCTGACGCGCGCCCTCGACGGGCGCGACGCCGACCCCGAGTATTCGGTGCGCCAGGTCAAGACGGGCGACCGCTACCTGCTGTGCAGCGATGGGCTCTCCGGCGTGGTCAGCGCCGAGACGATCGAGTCGACGCTGCGCGAGTACGTCGACCCCAACCAGTGCGCCGGCCGGCTCATCGAGCTCGCCCTGCGCGGTGGCGGCCCGGACAACATCACCGTGATCGTCGCCGACGTCACCGACGAGGACATCGTCGAGGAGCGGCCGATCGTCGGGGGTGCGGCCGCCCAGGACCGCGGCATGGCCACGTCCGCCGACCAGTCGATGTCCTCGGCCCGGGGCGCCGCGCTCGCCGCGCCGCGCCCGCCGGTGCCGGAGTCCGACGAGGATGCGCGGGCGCACGCCGCGGCGACCGCCCGTGACGAGGCCGGCCGCCCGAAGCGCCACCCGGTGCGCACCGTCGTCCTGCTGGTGGTGCTGCTGGGCCTGCTCGGCGGCGGCCTCTGGTACGGGTGGAGCGTCACCCAGTCGCGCTACTACGTGGGCGCGACCGACGACGGCACCGTCGCGATCTTCAAGGGCGTCCCAGGCAAGATCGCTTGGATCGACCTGTCCGAGGTCTACGAGTCGAGCACCCTCAAGCTCGACGACCTGACCCCGGCCGCCCAGAGCACGGTCAAGCAGGGCATCCAGGTCGACAGCCTGGACCAGGCCAAGGACAAGCTCGCGGCGCTGACCGACCCCGAGAACCCGTCGCGGAAGCAGCCGTGCCCGAGTGGCGAGCCGACCACCGACGCGTCCGCCAGCCCCACCGGCGCGGTCGTGCCCGGCATGACCGGCAGCGTCTCGGCCGGCACGGGTGCCGCGTCGCCGGCGCCGACCACGGCCGTGGTGACCACCGAGCCGCCGATGGCGTCCGAGACCCCGACCCCGTCCGCCAGCTGCTGATCCGACGATGACCCTGACCGCGAGGCCAAGAGGAATTCTGCTGTGACCGCAACAGCCATCCCTTCCCCGTCGCCCATGGACCCGGGTGGCGGGGCAGGTGCGCCGCGGCCGGGCACCCGGCGCAACGTCGAACTGGGGCTGCTGCTGTTCGTCGCCGCGATCCTGGTCATCTACGCGGGGGTCGTCGAGGGCAACGCGATCGGCGAGATCACCCCGGACTTCTGGGTGCAGACCGCGGTCCTCGCGATCATCTTCGGGGTCGCCCACATGGCGATCCGGTTCCTGGCGCCGTACGCCGACCCGGTGATCCTGCCGGCGGTCGCGCTGATCAACGGCCTCGGCGTCGCCTTCCTGCGCCGGCTCGACCTCGCCAACACCAAGGCACCCCAGCGGGCCGACCTGAGCGTCTTCGGCGGCGACGGCTTCCGCCAGCTCGGGTGGACCGCCGCGGCCGTGGTCGGCGCCATCGTCCTGATGGCGATCGTGCGGGACCACCGGTCGCTGTCCCGCTACGCGTACACGCTGGGCCTCGCCGGCATCGTGCTGGTGCTGATCCCGGCGGTGCTGCCGGCGCGGTTCTCCTCGATCAACGGCGCCAAGCTGTGGATCAAGTTCCCGGGCTTCTCGATCCAGCCCGGTGAGTTCGCCAAGATCTGCCTGCTGGTCTTCTTCGCCTACTACCTGGTGCGCAAGCGCGAGGTGCTGTCGATGGCGAGCAAGCGCATCCTCGGCGTCGACTTCCCCCGCGGCCGCGACCTGGGCCCGGTCGTGCTGGTCTGGCTGCTGTCGCTGATGGTCCTCGTCTTCGAGAAGGACCTCGGCACCTCGCTCATGTACTTCGGCATGTTCGTCGTGACGCTCTACATCGCGACGGTCCGGGTCAGCTGGCTCATCATCGGCCTGGCGTTCTTCCTCGGCGGCGCGTTCCTCGCGTACTTCCTCGGCAAGACCGTCGGCGGCCCGTTCCTCAACTTCTCCGAGCGCGCGACCACCTGGCTCGACCCGTTCGCCGACGCGGACAACAAGGGCTACCAGCTGGTCCAGTCGCTGCTCGGCCTGGGCACCGGCGGCCTGACCGGGGCCGGCCCCGGCGCCGGCCAGCCGCTCAAGGTGCCCGAGGTGCGCACCGACTTCATCTTCTCCGGCATGGGCGAGGAGATCGGGCTCTTCGGCCTGACCGCCCTGCTCGTGGTCTACCTGCTGCTGGTCGAGCGGGGCCTGCGCGCCGCGATCAACGTGCGGGACTCCTTCGGCAAGCTGTTCGCCGGTGGCCTCGCGTTCACGCTGGGGTTGCAGGTGTTCGTCATCGTGGGTGGCATCAGCCAGCTCATCCCGCTGACGGGCCAGACCACGCCGTTCCTCTCGGCGGGTGGCTCGTCGCTGGTGGCCAACTGGCTGCTGATCGGTCTGCTGCTGCGCATCTCGGACGCGTCGCGACGCCCGGCCGGCGGTGCGCCGTCGATCGGGCTGGGCGGGGTGTCCACCGGTGGTGGGGGCGGCGCGCCGGTCCAGATCCAAGAGCTTCCCACGGAGGTCGTGCGATGAACGCCCCACTGCGCCGGGTCGGCGTCGTGGCGCTGGTGCTGTTCGCGATGCTGTTCGTGAATCTGAACTACCGCCAGGTGGTCAAGGCCGACGACTACCGGACGCACCCGCGCAACGGCCGGGTCCAGGCCAGCGAGTACGAGCGCGCCCGCGGCAAGATCATCAACGCGCAGGGCATCGCGATCGCCGACTCGCAGGAGACCGGCGACACGCTGAAGTTCCTCCGCACGTATCCGCTCAAGGACAAGTACGCGCACGTCATCGGCTTCAAGCCGGTCAACCTCGGCGCGACCAACCTGGAGAAGCTCAACAACGACTTCCTGATCGGCACCTCGGACAAGCAGGCCGCCGACCGGATCGCCGGGCTGTTCACGGGCAAGGACCCGGCCGGCGGCAACGTGCTGCTGACGCTGTCGCAGGCGACGCAGGAGGCCGCGTACACCCAGCTCGGCAACAACAAGAAGGGCGTGAAGAGCGGCGCGGTCGTGGCGATGGACCCGGCCACCGGGGCGATCCTCGCCGAGGTGTCGCTGCCCAGCTACGACCCCAACCTGCTGAGCACCCACGACATCAACGCCGCCAGCGCCAACTACAAGAAGCTGGACACCGACCCGGCCAAGCCGATGCTCAACCGCGCGGTGCAGGAGATCTACCCGCCCGGGTCGACCTTCAAGATCATCACGTCGGCGGCGGCGCTGTCCGCGGACTCGTCGCTGACGCCCGACTCGGTCGTGCCGGGTGGCGAGTTCTACCAGCCGCCGCAGACCTCGACGTTCCGCATCAAGAACGCCCACGAGGGCATCTGCCCCGACCAGATCACGCTGAAGCAGGCGCTGACCGTGTCGTGCAACACGGTCTTCGCCCGCATGGGCGTCGAGCGGCTCGGCGCGGAGAAGCTCAAGTCGATGGCGCAGGCGTTCGGCTTCGAGGCCCAGCCGCGCTTCATCGAGGACCAGGAAAAGAACTACTGCAACGTCGCGGCCAGCCACACCGGCCCGATGACCGCAGGCGACGACAACCGCGTCGACCCGCCGGCCGTGGCTCAGTCGAGCATCGGACAGCGGGAAGTGAAGATGTCTCCGCTGCAAGGCGCCATGATTGCGTCGACGGTCGCCAACGGGGGGCGCGAGATGCGTCCCTACATCGTCGACCGTCTGCAGAACGCCGACCTGTCCAACGCCGACCGGACCGACCCGAAGGAGCTGGGCCGCCCGATCAGCGGCGACGTGGCAGCTTCGCTGCAGCAGATGATGTTCAGTGTCGTCACTGCCCGTGACGGCACGGGCCGCAACGCCAACATCCCCGGCTTGCAGGTTGGTGGTAAGACCGGAACGGCGGAGGACGGTGACGATGCCGGTGACCACGGCTGGTTCATCGGCTTCGCAATGAAGGACGGCAAGCCGATCGTCTCGGTCGCGGTCTTCCTCGAGAACGCTGGCAAGGGTGGCAGCGCGGAGGCGGCTCGCATCGCCGGCCTGGTCATGAAGGCATACGCGGACGAAAAGGGCATCAAATAATGAGGTGCGCGACATGTTGAGCGCCGGCACCACGTTGGGTGGGCGCTACCGCCTGGACGAGCGCATCGCCGGCGGTGGGATGGGTGACGTGTGGCGTGGCACCGATGAGGTGCTCGGCCGCACGGTCGCGATCAAGGTGCTGCTGCCCTCGCTGCTGGAGGAGGCCGGCTTCGCCCAGCGCTTCCGCGACGAGGCGCGCACCATGGCCACCATCAACCACCCCGGCGTGGTGGACATCTACGACTACGGCAGCGAGGGCGGCACCGCCTTCCTGATCATGGAGTACGTGGAGGGCGACGCCCTCTCCCGCACGCTGTCCCGAGTCGGCCGGCTCACCCCGGCCCGCGCCATGGCGCTCGTCGCCCAGGCCGCCGACGCGCTGCACGCGGCGCACGAGAAGGGCATCGTCCACCGCGACGTGAAGCCCGGCAACCTGCTCGTGCGGCCCAACGGCACGCTGGTCCTCACCGACTTCGGCATCGCTCGCTCCGCCGCCGCCGCGCAGCTCACCGCGGCCGGCTCGGTGCTCGGCACCGCCTCCTACATCTCGCCGGAGCAGGCCTCCGGCGCGCAGGCCACCCCGCTGTCGGACGTCTACGCCCTCGGCGTGGTCGCCTACCAGTGCCTCTCCGGGCAGCGCCCCTTCGAGGGCGACAACCCGCTGCAGATCGCGATGCGGCACGTCCGCGACATGCCGCCGCCGCTGCCCGCCGACATCCCGCCGCCGATCGCGCAGCTCGTCGAGCGCGCGATGGCCAAGGACCCGTCGGCCCGCTGGCCCAGCGCCGCCGCGATGGCGCAGGCCGCCCGCAGGGTCTCCGGCGCCGGTGGCGGCACCACGTCGGGCCCCGGCATCCCGATGGCGGCGCCGCTCGGCCCGCCCGGGTCGCCGGTCGGGCCGCCCGGCTCGCCCGTCGCGTACACCCCCGTCTCCGGCCCTCCGGTCTCCGGCGGCCCCATGTCGGGCGCGTTCGGCACGCCGGTCTCCGGCGGCGCGCCGACGTCCGGCGCCGGTGGCACGCGGATCATGCCCGGCGCCGCGGTCCCGCCGCCGCCGGGTGCCGCGATGGCCGGCGGGCACGCCGCCCGCGGCGCGGCAGGCGTCCCGCCGCCGCCCAGCAACGAGACCGCATACTTCCCCGGCGACGCCGGCAACTACCCGCCCACCGGCGGCTACCAGCCGGCCCCGCCGTCCAACAACCGGCCGGGTGGCAACCGCAACACGATGGTGCTGCTCGGCGCGGCCGCCGCGGTGCTGGTGCTGCTGCTGGGTGTCGGCGGCATCTGGTACGCGATGAGCGGCAACGACACGAAGGACGAGCCCAGCGCCCAGGGCACCACGGCGGCGGCCACGGCGGCGCCGACCAGCGCGAAGCCGACCGGTAAGACGGTCAACGTCCCGTGCGACTGGTCCAGGCTCCAGACGCGGCCGAGTGTGGTGCGGCAGCTGCAGCGTCAGGGCTTCAAGGTGAAGGAGACCCCGCAGGACGGCAAGAAGCCGATCCCGGGCCAGGTGTTGAAGGTCGAGCCGTGCGGCCCGACGACCCCGGTGGGCGACATCGAGGTGTTCTACCAGGAGGGCGGCGGCAAGCAGCCGACCACCGAGCCGTCGGACGACAACGGTGGCGCCGACGAGTCGCCGAGCGCGGGCAACTCGTCCGCGCCCGCCGGCAACAAGCCGTCCTGCCCGCCCGGCGAGACAAACGTCGGCGGCCTGTGCGTCAAGACAGGGTGATCCGTCCCACCGGATGGGTGCGTCCCGGCGGGCCGGATCGTCCCGACGGGCTGGATCGGAATGGGTTCTCGTCGCAAGACGTGGCAAGGTAAGAGTCGATGACCGAAGGACGACACGACATGACCGCCCAGCCTCGCCTCCTCGGCGGCCGTTACCAGGTCGGGGAGTTGCTTGGCTATGGCGGCATGGCCGAGGTCCATCGGGGCCGTGACCTGCGCCTTGGCCGCGATGTCGCGATCAAGACCCTGCGCACGGACCTGGCCCGCGACGCGACCTTCCAGCTGAGGTTCCGCCGTGAGGCGCAGAATGCCGCCTCGCTCAACCACCCCGCGATCGTCGCCGTGTATGACACCGGCGACGAGCGGGGGCCGGCGGGCGAGGAGTTGCCCTACATCGTCATGGAGTTCGTCAACGGCCGCACCCTCAAAGAGGTGCTCGCGGCCGAGGGGCGGCTCATGCCGAGGCGGGCCCTGGAGATCACGGCCGACATCTGCGCGGCGCTGGAGTTCAGCCACCGGCACGGCATCATCCACCGGGACATCAAGCCCGGCAACGTGATGCTCACCCAGACCGGCCAGGTCAAGGTGATGGACTTCGGCATCGCGCGGGCCCTGGCCAGCGGCGCCACGACGATGACGCAGACCTCCGCGGTCATCGGCACCGCGCAGTACCTGTCGCCGGAGCAGGCCCGCGGCGAGCCCGTCGACGCCCGCAGTGACGTCTACGCGTCCGGTTGTGTGCTCTTCGAGCTGCTGTGCGGCCATCCGCCGTTCGTCGGGGACAACCCGGTGTCGGTGGCCTACCAGCACGTCCGGGAGGACCCGCGGCCGCCGAGCAGCAGCAACCGCGACGTGACCCCCGACATCGACGCGGTCGTGCTCAAGGCCCTGGCCAAGAACCCGCTCAACCGCTACCAGAGCGCCGGCGAGATGCGCGCCGACGTCATGCGCGCGGCCGCCGGCCGCCCGGTCTCGGCGCCGCCGGTCATGACCGAGGACGAGATGCAGACCGTGATGGCGGCGCAGACCGCCTACCGGCCCGCGCCGCCCGCCTCGCGCCAGCCCGCCCGCGCCGCGCAGCGGCAGAAGCGGAAGAACTCCACCGGCATCGCGGTCGCGCTCACCGTGCTGAGCCTGCTCGCGGTCGCCGCGCTGTCGATCGGGCTCTACCTGGCCAACCAGGAGCCGATGGCGACGGTGCCTGACCTCGTCGGCAAGAGCGAGCAGGAGGCCCGCGACGCGCTGCGGCAGGCGAAGCTGGAGGGCGACGGGCGCCCCGGCGCCAACGAGAACTGCAAGACCGGCACCGTCATCCGGCAGAACCCGCCGAAGGGCCAGGAGGTCAAGGCGGGCACCCAGATCGACTACGAACTCTGCGGCGCGCCCACGATGGCCACCATCCCGACTCTGATCCGGTCCACCCAGAAGGAAGCCGAGCAGCAGCTGACCAACCTCAACCTGAAGCCCAATGTGGTCCAGAAGGACGGCTACCAGGCGAAGGACGAGGTCATCGGGTCCGACCCGCCGGCCGGCCAATCGGTGAAGATCGGCTCCACGGTCACGATCTACGTCTCGAAGAACAATCAGGCGGTCATGCCCGACGTCACGAACAAGACCCTCGCCCAGGCGCAGGCGCTGCTCGAGACGGCCGGCTTCACGGCGGAGCCGAAGACGACGGAGACGCAGGTGATCGACCCGACCAAGGACGGCCTGGTCATCAGCGCGTCGCAGTCGACCGGCAAGGTGCTGATGAAGACCGAGGTGATCACCCTGCGGATCGGGGTGCTGGCGAGCGGCAACCAGTCCGGCTCGCCGAAGCCGAGCGGTAGCGCCTCGCCCGGCAATTAGGCCCGGTTCACCCGGTTTTTCCACCCATCACCGTACGTACCCTGTGGATAACACGGCAGTTATCCACAGGGTTATGCACAGGCTCGCACCCTGAGGCGCACACGATGTGCGCCTAAGCGAACGCGGCGATCCGGCGGGCTTCCACCTCGGCGACGAGCTCCGGGGCCCGTTCCAGCGCGGCGGGGAGGCCGCAGACGGCCAGCCAGTTCGCCAGCATCTGGTGGCCGCCCTGGGTGAGCACCGACTCGGGGTGGAACTGCACGCCCTCGATCGGCAGCTCACGGTGCCGCATCGCCATGATCACGCCCGACTCGGTGCGGCCGGTCACCTCGATCTCCGGCGGCAGCGTCGACTCCACCACGGCGAGCGAGTGGTAGCGGGTCGCGATGAACGGGTCCGGCAGCCCCTTGAGGACGCCCTGGCCGCCGTGGGTGACCAGAGAGGTCTTCCCGTGCAGCAGCTCGGGCGCGCGGGTCACGGTGGCGCCGAACGCGGCGCCGAACGCCTGGTGCCCCAGGCACACCCCGAAGATCGGGATCTTGCCCGCGTACTCGTGGATGACCGACATGCAGATCCCGGCCCGCTCCGGCGTGCCCGGCCCGGGGGAGAGCAGGATGCCGGCCGGCCGCGCCGCGCCGATCTCCTCCACCGAGATCTCGTCGTTGCGGCGCACGTCGCACTCGACGCCGAGCTGGCCCAGGTACTGGACCAGGTTGAACACGAACGAGTCGTAGTTGTCGACGACCAGGATGCGCAAGCGGCTCACCTAGCTCGGTAGGACCTGCGGGGCTGACGGCGTCTTCGTGGGCAGCTTCGACGGCTGCTTGGAAGGCTGCGTCGACGACTGTGTCGACGGCCGTTGCGACGGGTCTGTGCTCGGCTCCTGCAGTTGTCCGCCGTCCGGGTCGGTGGTCTCGACCTGGACGTCGTCGAACGGCAGGATCGGCTCGACCGCCGGGAAGACCTTGTACCACAGCAGCGCCCCGAGAGCACCGATCAGAATCACCGAGACCAGCGACTTGAGCTGCCATTGCTTGAAGGGGATGTGCCGCCAGATCCATCCGTACACGCGGCTATCCCTTCAGCTCGGCGGGGTCGCCGGCGGAGACGGGCTGGGACCGGTCGAGCTTCGCGTGCACGACGAGCCGCTGGTAGTTGTTGAACTTCGGGTTGCAGGTCGTCATGGTCAGCAGCGCCTCGGTGGGTGCCGCCCCGGGCTTGCCCGGCACGGGCGCGACGACCTGGACCGCCGTGGGCAGCACGACCTCGTGGCCGATCACGCGGTAGACGTACCAGGTGTCCTGGGTCTTGATGACCACCGGATCGTTGGGCTTGAGCTGGTCGAGGTCCCACCAGATCGCCGGCGTGCGGTGCCCGGCCATCGAGAAGTTGCCGATCTGGCCCGGCAGCGCGGTGTCCGGGTAGTGCCCCGGCGCGTAGCGGATGTCGGCGGCGGTCACGCCCTGCACGACGGCCCACTTCTTCTTGAGCCGCGGGATGTGGACGGAGGCGATCACCGCCCCGTTGGCGGGCTTGGCGACCGGGGCCGGTGGTCCGGACGGCGACACGGTCGGGTCGGGCTCCGGGTGGGACCACTGCTGCTCCAGCTGGCGGTTGAGCTCGTCCTGGTGCGCCTCGACGATCGCCGACTTGCCCCAGACCTCGTAACCGGCGAAGAGCAGCACGATGAGGCCGAACGTGATGAGCAGCTCGCCGGTGCCCCGGCTGACCGCCCGCACGACCGTGCCGAACGTGGTCCTCGTGTATTCGGAGTACACGCTGCGATAACCCTCCTGGGTGCGGACCGGCCGCAACGGCACGACCTTGACACCCTTTTCGGCGTCAGGCTCCGTAGTCGCTTCCGGTTCATCCTGGGGGGTGGCTTTTGGGGTTGTTTCCGCCGTTGCGGGGACCTTCGGTAGCACCGTGGTGGCGTCGGCCGCTCCCGGCGGCCCGCTGTGCTCGGTGAACTTCGGGATGTAGGCAGTGGCGTCCGCCGGTCCCGCCGTGGCGGTCTCGGCGGCGTCCATCGGCGGGCTGTCGTCCCGGATGCGGGGGATCATCCGGGTCGCGATGTCGTCCTGGTCCAGGGCGCGATGCCGGGGACGGTGTGAGTCGCTCATGCCGCCGCCTTCCGCGTCGGCCTGAGCCAAGCTGCGTTCATGGTTCGCGGCTCCTCGCTCCGCTGCGCCCCACTCATGGTCAGGACCCGGTCGTCGCCGACCGGAGCGCGGTGGAGCCGTCGTAGGCCTTCGCCTGCACGTCTGCCTCCATCCGCACCTGGTAGCCCAGACCGAAGTTGTCCGCGGCGTTCCTGAACAGCGCAACCCCCTCCGTGTCGTCGAGGGAGCGCTGGAGGCGCACCTGGTCACCGATCGCGGCGATCTCGAACGGGGGCGAATACACCTGACCGTCGAGCAGCAGCGTGTTGCCAACGCAGCGTACCGCGCTCGTGGCGATGACCCGGACTCCCATGAGCGTCATGGCCTCGGCGCCGCCGGCCCACAACGCGTTGACCACGGCCTGTACGTCCTGCTGGTGGACCACGAGATCGTCTGGACGGGCACCCGCCGGGCGGCTGCCGTCGGGCCGTCTGGGGGCGTCGTCGAGCACGACCACGAGCCCCGGGCCGTGCACCGCGGTCAGCCCGGCGCCGGCCAGCTGGCTCTCGCCGCGGCGGCGCTGCTCGCCGACGGCGCCGTCCGCGCCCTCCTGGCTCTGCTGCTGCGCCTCGATCTCGCCGCGCAGCCGGGCGGCCCGGGCGCGGGCCGTGGCGATTTCCTGTTTTCTTCCAGCGATCAGGTTGGTCAGCTCGGGGCGCCGGTCGTCGCGCAGGTCCGTGCCGCCCGCGGTCGCCGCCGTCAGCGAGAAGAGCAGCCCGGCCGCCGCGAACACCAGCGGAGTCGCCGCTGACCAGCCGAAACGCTGACCCTTGCGGGGGTGCGGCAGCATAGCGCGGCCGAGCCGGCGCAGGGCGCGGGCCCATGAGGAATCGCCTGATGTGTACTCCACCACGACCCCTCCCCCCAGACGCGTGCCGACTTGACTACGCTAGACGTAGAACATTATTCAGGCCGACGCTGGCGGAGGTGGCGGCGTCACGTGGATAGTGTTGGCCAGACGACCCCTCCAGGAGAGCGCCGTGCCGAAGTCGACAGTTCGTAAGAAGAAGGTGTACACGCCGCCGGCGGAGTTGCGCCCACAGGAGACGGTGGCCGCCAAGCGCCGTCCGAGCCCGGTCTGGGTGCCGATCCTCGCGGTGAGTCTCATCGTGATCGGCATCGGGTGGCTGGTGACGTACTACCTGACGCAGGGCTTCTTCGACGTGGAAGCGTTCTCCGCCGTGGCCAAGCTGCAGTACTGGAACCTGGCCATCGGGTTCGGGTTCCTCGTGG
Source organism: Dactylosporangium sp. NPDC050588 (assembly GCF_040654975.1). Classification (NCBI taxonomy): domain Bacteria; kingdom Bacillati; phylum Actinomycetota; class Actinomycetes; order Micromonosporales; family Micromonosporaceae; genus Dactylosporangium; species Dactylosporangium sp. NPDC050588. The sequence goes on from NZ_JBFAJA010000069.1 coordinate 60,626, forward strand.
CCTCGCTCGGCGTCCTGTCCAAGTGGCGCTGATCTAGTCCCCTGCTCCGTCAGAGCCCCTTCGGTGCGTTCGCGCGCCGAGGGGGCATTTGGCGCTATTCCGTCACAACTTGCGGCGTCGTCTGTGGTGTCGCTCCCGCGCGTCATAGCGTGTGCTGCGACAAACTTCACGTTACTCATGAGTAACCAAGGGGACTAAGGTCTTCTGAAGGACCAGCGGCGTGGGAGGCAAACGGCATGGGCCCAGTGCAGATCATCGCGACCAGTGTCGCGGCGGTGATCACCGTCGTGGCCATCGTGCTCGTCGTGCGCACCGTGCGCCGGATGCTCTCCGTGGTGCGGCTGGGTCAACCCGACCCGTCCCGGAGCGGCCCGCGCGGCCTGCGCCTCAAGACGATGCTCGCCGAGACCCTGGGGCACACCAGGATGCTGCGGTGGACCGTGGTCGGCGCCGCGCACTGGTTCGTCATGATCGCCTTCCTGGCGCTGTCGTCGCTGGTGCTGGAGGCGTACTTCGAGGTCGCCGTCCCGGATCACGGCCTGCCGCTGATCGGCGCCTGGAACGTCTACGGCCTGGTCACCGAGTGGATCGGCGTGCTCGGCTTCATCGGCATCCTGGTCCTGATCGGCATCCGCCTGCGCAACCTGCCGGGCAACCCCAACCGCCGCTCCCGCTTCACCGGCTCGACGATGTGGCAGGCGTACTACGTCGAGTACACGATCCTCGCCGTCCTGCTCTGCGGCTTCTTCATCCGCGGCTTCAAGGCCGCCAACGACACGCTCGAGTGGCCGGTGTGGGCCGCGCCGGTCAGCCACGGCCTCGGCGCCGTGCTGCCCGCCAGCGCCGCCGCCGTCAGCCTCATCGCGATGCTGAAGATCGTCGTCTCGATGACGTGGGTCATCGTGATCGCCAGCAACATCACGATGGGCGTCGCCTGGCACCGCTTCCTGGCGTTCTTCAACATCTACTTCAAGCGCGAGCCGGGCCGCGCCGGCTCGGGCCTGCGGGCCCTGCGGCCGATGATGAGCGAGGGCAAGCCGCTCGACTTCGAGGAGGCCGACCCGGACAAGGACCAGTTCGGCGTCGCGCAGGTCGAGCAGTTCACATGGAAGGGCATCCTCGACTTCTCCACCTGCACCGAGTGCGGGCGGTGCCAGTCGCAGTGCCCGGCCTGGAACACCGGCAAGCCGCTCTCGCCGAAGCTGCTGATCCTGAGCCTGCGCGACCACGCCTACGCGAAGGCGCCCTACCTGCTGGCGGGCGGCCCGTCGGCGGCCGAGGAGGCGCTCGCCAAGGTCGACGTCCTCGCCCTCGCGGAGAAGGACCGCCCGCTGATCGGCGGCGTCGACGAGAACGGCGTCATCGACCCCGACGTGCTGTGGTCGTGCACCACCTGCGGCGCCTGCGTCGAGCAGTGCCCGGTCGACATCGAGCACGTCGACCACATCGTCGACATGCGCCGCTACCAGGTGCTCATCGAGTCCAACTTCCCGACCGAGGCCGGCGTCATGCTCCGCAACCTCGAGAACAAGGGCAACCCGTGGGGCGCCGCCCAGTCGACCCGCGAGGACTGGACCAAGGGTCTGGACTTCACGGTGCCCAACGTGGCCGACGGCGGCGACTTCGAGTACCTGTTCTGGGTCGGCTGCGCCGGCGCCTTCGAGGACCGCGCGAAGAAGACGACCCGCGCCGTCGCCACCCTGCTCAACGAGGCCGGCGTGTCGTTCGCGATCCTCGGCCAGGGCGAGACCTGCACCGGCGACCCGGCCCGCCGCATCGGCAACGAGTTCGTCTTCCAGATGCTCGCGCAGCAGAACGTCGAGACGCTCAACGAGGCCGGCGTCAAGAAGATCGTCGCGACCTGCCCGCACTGCTTCAACACCCTCGCCAACGAGTACGGCCAGCTCGGCGGCCACTTCGAGGTCATCCACCACACGCAGCTGCTGGCGCAGCTGGTCTCGGCCGGCAAGCTCACCCCGGTGCAGCCAGTCGACGGCGCCATCACCTACCACGACCCGTGCTACCTGGGCCGGCACAACCGCGTCTTCGCCCCGCCGCGCGAGGTGCTCGGCGCGGTGGCGTCCTCCCAGGACGACGCCGGCCTGGTCGAGATGGACCGCTTCGCCGAGCGCTCGTTCTGCTGCGGCGCCGGTGGGGCGCGCATGTGGATGGAGGAGCGGATCGGCAAGCGCATCAACGTCGAGCGCGTCGAGGAGGCGCTGTCGACCGGTGCGAAGACGGTGGCCGTGTCCTGCCCGTTCTGCCTGACGATGCTCGGCGACGGGGTCACGGGCAAGAAGGCCGCGGGCGCCGCCCCGGACGACGTCGAGGTCGTGGACGTGGCGTCGGTGCTGCTCCGGTCGCTGTCGTCCAACAATTCTTGACAAATCAGACTTTTCGCTCTAATTTGCTGGGGGACGGGGTCAGCGCTGCCCGATGACGTTCATCGCCATCGCCAGCGCTACCAGTACCGCCGCCGCCGTCGCGATCACGCGAAGGCCACGCAGGCTCTCCGACCACGCTGCCTTGCGCGCGCCCGGGACCAGCGCCTTCGTGCGCGAGTAGTCCAGCCGCGCGCGCTTGGCCTTGGTGTTGGCGCTGCCGGCGGCGAACCCCGCGACGACTGCTATGAAGACACCGATCAGTGCCGCTCCCATACCGCCCTCCTTGGGTCGTTTTCACAGCATCGAGGCTGCTTCGGGGTGCGAGAAGTCCCCGAAAGAGGGAGGGTGATCTACGCCTCTCGATACGGGTGACATTCGAGCGGGCCGCCGTCGGCGGAGCGTGGGTTCACGTGGAACAATCGGCTGTCACCTCGAAGGGATCGTCGCGCGCGCGTGTTCACCACCCTGTTGCCCCTGCTGGCCTTCGCGCTGCTCACCGCGGCGAACGCGGGCTTCGTCGCGGCCGAGTTCGCCCTGGTCACGGTCGACCGGGCGGAGATCGAGCAGCAGGCCGCCGGCGGCGACCGCAAGGCGCGCACCGTCCGGGTCGCGCTGCGTGAGCTGTCGTTCCAGCTGTCCGGCGCGCAGCTCGGCATCACCATCACCGCCCTGCTCGCCGGCTACCTCGCCGAGCCGGCCCTGGCGCACATCTTCGAGCCGCTGCTGAAGCCGGTGTTCGGCACCATGACCAAGGGCGCCGCCCACGTCGCGGCGCTGATCCTGGCGACCCTGCTGTCGATGCTCTTCGGCGAGCTCGTGCCGAAGAACGCCGCGCTCGCCAAGCCGATGCCGGTGGCCAGGGCGACCGCCGGGCCGCAGCGGATGTTCTCCAAGCTGTTCTCCTGGCTGATCAGCCTGCTCAACGGCTCCGCCAACTGGATCGTGCGCCGGTTCGGCGTCGAGCCGCAGGAGGAGCTCGCCAGCGCCCGCTCGCCGGAGGAGCTCGGCCTGCTCGCGGCGATCTCGGCCCGCGCCGGCGCCCTGCCGCGGGAGACCGCGGTGCTGCTGCAGCGCACGATCCGCTTCGGCGACAAGCGTGCCGCCGAGGCGATGACCCCGCGCGTCGACGTCATCTCGCTGCGCGCCGACGCCACGGTCGCCGACCTGCTCGCCACATCGGTGCAGACCGGGTACAGCCGCTTCCCCATCTACGTGCAGACGCTGGACCAGGTCACCGGCGTCGTGACGGTCACCGACGCGCTCGGGGTGCCGCCGGTGCGCAGGCCCACGACGAGGGTCGGCGCGGTCGCGCGGGAGCCGGTGTTCGTGCCGGAGAGCCTCGACCTCGACGGCGTCCTGCAGGCGCTGCGCCGCGGTGGCTCCGACTTCGCGATCGTCGTCGACGAGTACGGCGGCACCGACGGCGTCGTCACCGTCGAGGACCTGGTCGAGGAGCTCGTCGGCGAGATCGTCGACGAGCACGACATCGAGGAGGAGCCGACCACCGCGCACGGCATGCCCGACCTGACCGCCCCCGGCGACGAGCGCACCCTGCTCGTCGACGGCGTGCTGCGCGAGGACGAGCTGGCCGAGGTGACCGGCTTCCGGATGCCCGAGGGCCCGTACGAGACGCTCGCCGGCTTCCTGATGGCCCGCCTGGGCCGGATCCCCTCCGTCGGGGAGATCTGGAAGGAAGAGGGCTGGGAGTTCACCGTCGTGGAGGTCGAGCGGCGCCGGATCGAGCAGGTGCGTGTCGTGCGCCCGGAGGCCTACGATGAGTGACCTGCTGATCACGGTACTGCTGCTGCTCGGCAACGCGTTCTTCGTCGCGAGCGAGTTCGCACTGATCGCGTCGCGGCGCACGGTGATCGAGCCGATGGCCGCGACGTCCCGCCGGGCCCGCACCGCGCTGCGGGCGATGGGCGAGATCCCGCTGATGATCGCGGGCGCTCAGCTCGGCGTCACGATCTGCTCCCTCGGCCTCGGCGCCCTGGCCGAGCCGGCGCTCGCGCACGGGCTGCAGGGGCCGTTCGAGGCGCTGCACATGCCCCACCAGCTGATCCATCCGGTGGCGTTCGTCCTGGCGCTCGGCGTGGTCGTGTTCGCGCACACCGTCATCGGCGAGATGGTCCCGAAGAACCTGACCCTGGCGTCGCCCGAGCGTGCGGTGCTGTGGCTCGGGCCGCCGATGCTGGCGTTCTGCATGGTGTTCAAGCCGGTCCTGGTCGCCATGAAGTGGGCGTCCCGGGTGATCCTGTCGCTGTGGCGGATCGAGACGACCGGCTCCGTCAAGACCGTCTTCACCGCCGAGGAGCTCGCCGGCCTGGCCGCGCAGGCCACCACGGAGGGCCTGCTGGCGCCGGAGGAGCACGCCCGCATCACCGGCGCGCTCGCGCTGAGCCAGCGCACGGCCCGCGACGCGCTCCGGCTCTGGTCGGAGATCACGACCGTGGCGGAGGACGTGTCGCCGGCGTCGCTGGAGGTCCTCGCGACCCGGACCAACCGGTCGCGGTTTCCCGTCGTGGAGCGGTCGTCGCGGCGGGTGCTGGGTTTCGTGCACGTCAAGGACGTGCTCGGGTTCGTCGGCCCGCAGCGGCGGGCACCGATCCCGCTCGACCTGATCCGCCCGCTCGGCATCGTGCCGCCGACCAGGACCCTCGCCGAGCTGCTGCTGGCGATGCGCCGGGAGCGGCAGCACATCGTGCTGGTGAGCGACGGCCGGGTGCCGATCGGCGTGGTCACCCTCGACGACGTGCTCACCGCGGTCGTCGGGCAATCCGTCCCCTGATCGTGTTCAGCCGGGATTTTGTCTCCCGGATTTCGGCATAATGTCCGGTTATGCGTACGTGGCTCCTCCTCCTGGCTGCGCTCGTGCCTCTCGCCGGCTGCGCTTCCCCCACGCGACAGCAACCTCATGAGTCCGCGTCCTCGGCTCGGCCCTCGCCCGGGCACGCCACGGTGTCCGGCGCTGCCCCCTCTTCCCCGGCCGCGCCCTCGCTCGTCGCCGCCGCACCTTCGGTCACGACCCTGCGGTACACCTTCGACAGCGGGATCACGGGACCGGTGCTGGACGGCGCGGGCCGGCTCCCGCTGCGGGTCCGCAGGGCCGGCGGCCAACTGTCGACCGTGCCGCACAACGGCGGACTCGCGGTGCGATTTCCGCAGCCGTGTGAGCACTACGGTGCGGAGAGTTGCGCACGAGCCATCCTGCAGAGCGGCCCCGCTGAATTCCTCAATCCGGGTCAGGAAGTGTTTTCGTATGGCGCGAGCGTGCTCGTCGCGCCCAATGAGACTTCCAAAGGCGCCAATGTTCTGCAAAAAGGGTTCTCGGTCGGTGACAGTCAGTTCAAGTTGCAGGTGGACGGCGCCGCGGGGCGCCCCAGTTGCGTGATTGTCGGCGTGGGTCGATCTACCATTTACGTAGCCCTCGCATCGCTTAGCGTGGCTGACGGGCGATGGCACCGGATCGAGTGTTCGCGCAGTGACGCCCTGCTCACGGTGGCCGTGGACGGTCAGCCCAGGGGTCGGGCGGCCATTCCTCCGTCACTGTCCATAGTGAACGCGGATCCACTCTGTATTGGCGGTAAGGGAACCAGTGCGAACAACGACCAGTTCGCCGGTGCAATTGATGATGTGTTCATCACTCGGGCGCCCTGACTTTTCGGCTAAATCGGACACCCGCTTGCTCCTCTGGGTCACTCGCCATACCGTAAATTCCGGTCGGATGGATGTCCGCGCCCACCACGGGTGCGCCAGACGGCACCGCCGAGTCGATTATTGAACCGGGGACCCACCTGCGTCATCGGGGTGAATCCGCGATCTGCGGTAGGACGACCTTCCCGTCCGAACCCGTCAGCTAACCCGGTAGGCGGCTGGAAGAAGGAGTGCCCCCTCGATGCGGCCCAACCGTCTGGTTCGGCTCCTCGTTGCCACGCTCGGCTGTCTTTCGCTCGTCGTCGGAGTCACCGGACTCGCTCACGCGGACCCGACGCCAGCCGAGCTCGAAGCGCAGATCGACAAGAAGTGGAATGAAGTCGAGCCCATCATCGAGCAGCACAACCAGCTCAAGGGCGAGCTGAAGGCCAACCTGGCGAAGCAGGCGCAGTTGAAGAGCCAGATCGACCCGCTGCAGGCGCAGGTCGACAACGCGCTGCTGCGGGTGAGTGCGTTCTCGGTCCTGCAGTACAAGACCGGGCGGGTCTCCAGCTTCAACGCGCTGATGACGACCGGCTCGCCGGACACCTTCGCCGAGCAGCTCGTCATGCTGAACATGCTGGCCAAGGACGAGGCCGAGGGCATCAAGGACGTCATGGACAGCAAGAAGGTCCTCGACGACCAGAAGAAGCCGCTCGACGAGCTGATCGCCAAGCAGAAGGCCGCCGAGGCGGAGATGGCGACGAAGGAAACCACCATCAACGCCGAGATCAAGACGCTCAACGACATGCGCACGAAGGCGTATGGCTCCAGTGGCGCGACCGGCGAGCTGCGGCCCGTCGCCTGCCCCGTCGAATACTCCGGCGGCGACGCCGCGAAGGCCGCGCAGGTCGCCTGCCAGCAGATCGGCAAGAAGTACGTGTGGGCGGCCGAGGGCCCCAACACCTTCGACTGCTCAGGCCTCACGCTCTACGCCTGGAAGCAGGCCGGCCACACGCTGCGGCACTACACCAAGTGGCAGTACTCGGACACCAAGCGCGTGAGCCGCGCCGACCTGAAGGCCGGCGACCTGGTCTTCTTCTACAGCGACATGCACCACATGGGGATGTACGTCGGCGGCGGCTGGATGGTCCACGCCCCGACCACCGGCGACGTGGTCCGCATGAAGAAGATCGACACCGCACCGATCTCCGGGTACGGCAGAGTGGCTTAGGGCTTCGGGACCTGGCCGCCGGCGTTCACGTCGTCGGCCAGGTCCGCCAGTTCTGGTGGGAGCGGCTCGCCGTCGGGCCGCGCTGGCCCTGGTACCGGGAGCCGTACACCGCGGACCCGTACGGGTGCTCCGACGGCGACGACAGCCGGAAGATGCACAGCTGCCCGATCTTCATCCCCGGCCAGAGCATGATCGGCAGATTGGCCACGTTGGACAGCTCGAGCGTCACGTGTCCGGAGAACCCCGGGTCGATGAACCCCGCGGTCGAGTGCGTCAGCAGCCCGAGCCGCCCCAGGCTCGACTTGCCCTCCAGCCGGCCCGCGAGCTGATCGCCGAGGCTGATCACCTCCAGCGTCGAGGCGAGCACGAACTCCCCGGGATGCAGCACGAACGGCTGGCCATCGTCGACCTCCACCATCGCGGTGAGGTCGTCCTGCTGGATCGCCGGGTCGATGTGGGTGTACAGGTGGTTGTTGAACACCCTGAACCACCGGTCGAGCCGCACGTCGATGCTCGACGGCTGGACCAGGTCCTTGTCGAACGGCTCGAGCCGCAACTGGCCGTCGGCGAGCTCTTTGGTCAGGTCACGGTCGGAGAGCAGCACGTCCTGACCCTATGTGGTTTGGTTCGTGGCTTTCGCGGTGGCCCCTCGGACTGCCTCGATGACCCGCTTCGTGGCTTCCAGATCGTGCTCGTCGAACTCCGCGAGCGCCTCCCGGATGTGTTGCCCGAGCGGCGCGAAGAACTCCTGCGCCAAGGCCTTCGCCGGCGGCTGCATCACGAGGTGTACGCGACGCCGGTCCTCCATATCGTGCCGCCGCTCGACGTGCCCGGCCTTCTCCAACCGGTCCAGCAGCGCGGTCGTCGCCGCTGGGCTCAGCCGCAGCGTCCTGGCCAGCTCCCCGGGCGTCAGCGGCTGCTGCTCCTCCGTCGCCCGCCAGATGTACGCCACGGCGTTCATGTCCGTGCGGTGCAACCCGTGCCGGCGGGTGAACACCTCCAGGAACCGGTCGGCCTCGAGGTTGAACTTCCTCAGCAGGTCGATCAGCTCGCCGTTCGCATCACCCACAGGGTCATTGTCCTTCATTCGTGGAATCACACACTTTTCGTACACGTGTACGAGTAAATTGGAGGCATGGCGACGTGGGCTGAATTCTCCGCGGCCGAGCCTTTGCTGGCGACGGCCATCCGCACCCTGATCTGCCAGTACGGCCCCGGCATGGGCTACCTGGCCACCATCCGCCCCGACGGAGGCCCCCGCGTCCACCCCGTGATGCCCGTCATCACCGACGAAGGCCTCTACTGCTTCATCCTCCCCTCCCCGAAGCGCCACGACCTCGACCGCGACGGCCGCTACGCGCTGCACAGCTTCCCCGCCGAGGACACCTCCGACGAGGCGTACCTCTCAGGCCGCGCCGCCCCCGTCATGGATCCCCTGGTCGTGGCCTCCCTGGCCCTCCAGATGCGAGCCGCGCAACGCGTGGACTGGAAGCTCTACGCCCTCACCATCGAGGTAGCGATGATCGTCCAACGCGACTCTCCCCTCACCTCCACCAAGACCCTCTGGCGCGACCGCTTACCCCGACTTCCCAAAGCCCGCCGGAATGGTCCGTGCACGGCGGCCGCGGATTCGGTACAGTAGGCGTCGCTCGCGGGTGTAGTTCAATGGCAGAACATCAGCTTCCCAAGCTGACAGTGAGGGTTCGATTCCCTTCACCCGCTCGGACGCAGAGGCCCTGGTCAGGACAGATGTCCCGCCAGGGCCTCTTGCATGTCTGCTCACTCGGAACCCACCGTGGGCCATTAGCGTGCCATCACCGGTGACTGTCAGCTGTCTCGACGCGCGTGACCGGCGTCCTGGTCCTCCCGTCCATCGGTCGCTGGGCGAGCTAGAGTCCGCCCTGTGTGGCTTCCGGAAGTCATCCCGATCAAGTACATGCCCGACTACCGCACCAGCCGTATCGGGCGGTGGGCAGGCGGACAGTTCCTCGCTGACGTCACTGGCGCATACCAAGAAGGTGTCACCCGGGGAAGCGACTGGCAGCACCAGCAGCGGATTTATGCGGTCCTCCACCGCTTCGACGACGGCGGGCATCATCAGGGCTCGGATATCTGGTTCGCCGGGGTCAGAGCTGATAGCCCTGCATCCGACGAAAGAGCCCGGCAGGTACTGGCGGGCTGGCTGTCTGCACTTGGGGCGGTTACCTACTGTGACATCGCCATCCGACCCTTCCGGGCGGACTTCGACGGCGTCGTCTTTGGCCTCGTTGACGAGACCACAGACGATCCATACGAGGGTCACGGCGGTCCCTGGGCCGAGCTTTACCCCCAGCAACTCGGGTTCCACGAGCCGTGGGACGGGGAGTACGACACTTGAGATGCTCGCCACCTGGTCGCGTCGACGGGCTCTGCTGTGTCCGAGGCGCGCCGAGCGCTCGCGAGCTACCGCCAGATTCTCGGCTTTGCTCGTACGTCAATGGGGTGGCTCGCCGCAACTGGTCGGTGGACTACCGTGAACGTGAGTCACGTGACGGTGGAGGTGCAGGATGAGCAAGGACGACGCCCGAGCGCCGCTCGGGTCGCGCTACGCGGACCAGCGTCCGTACGTCGTCGTTGCCGACTTGGGCGAGTTGCGCGGGCCGACGACCGGTGAGGCACGACTTGACCGGCGGCTGAACTGGTCGGGGCGGGCTGTCTACGACCTCGGCAACCCACGACGGTTGGCGAGTATGTACGAGACCGTGCTTCGTGAGGCCACGCATGTTGAGCAACTGCATACCTGGCTTGATGGGCCGACGTTGCTCAGACTCTGGCCTGATCTCGTACTGCCACCGCAGGTTCGACAGCTCTGGGAAGCGCAGTTCCCTGACCTCGGCACCACGCGGCGGCCTGCTGCCTAGTGATGCACGACAACGCACCGGCACACCGACGGCTCGCGGAGATCGGACTGCGGGCCGGTGGACCGCACGGGTTTGCCTTGGCCGGCGGTCACGCCGTTGCCGCCCACGGCATCCTGCAGCGGCCGAGCGAGGACGTCGATCTCTTTGCAGACTGGCAACGACGGGCCGATTTTCCTGCCGCGGTTGAGGTCGTCATCGCCGCTTACATGGCGGCTGGCTACGAGGTGGAGATCGACCACCGCACGGAGACCTTTGCCCGGCTGTATCTCACGGACCCGGCGGAACGAAGCGAGCACCACCGCGTTGAGCTGGTCGCGAATTGGCGCTTGCAGCCGCCGGTGCAGATGGACATCGGTCCGGTATTGCATGCAGACGACGTCATGGCCGGCAAGGTGGATGCCCTGTATAACCGCGCTGCCGCGCGGGACTTCCTGGACATCGACGCTGCAATCGGCGCGGGGCGTTACACGCTGGAGCGCTTGTGCCAGCTTGCAGAGGCGGTTGACTTGGGGTTCGACCGTTCGATTTTCGAGCAGATGCTGCGGTCCATCCGGCGTTTTGACGACGAGGACTTCGCTGAATACGGCGTCAGTTCGGAGCAGGTCGCGGCGCTGCGCCTCCGGGTCGACGAGTGGCGCGCTCAACTAGTGGCCAACGATGATGCCGGGCCATTAGCGGGCCATTAGCCCAGGCAACGGCCGGCCGCTCCAGGCCGCTTGCAGTAGGCGCGGCCTGGAAGTTCATGTGCCTGGTGCAGGCCACCGGTACGGTTCCCAAGCTGACAGTGAGGGTTCGATTCCCTTCACCCGCTCGGACGCAGAGGCCCTGGTCAGGACATAGGTCCTGCCAGGGCCTCTCGCATGTCCGGCCACTCGAAACCCGCCGCGGGCCATTGGCGGGCCGTTGCGGCGACTGTCAGCCTGTCTTGTGGCGTCTACCCAGAACCCTCGGGAAGGTCGTCGAGCAACTGGCGGCGCCAGTCAGCGAAGCGCGCTCGTACGGCAACCAGGTGGTCGGCGTCCGCGCCGTAGAAGGCGAAGCGTCTGTCCGGGTAGCGATCCAACATGGCGAAGAGATCGGCAAGGATTCGCCGGTCGAAGCCGGCGTCAGCTTCCTCGGCGAGTTCACACATGCGTTGGCGGGTGTAGCGGCCTGACGCAATCGCGGCGTCGACGTCGAGGAAGTCGCGCGGTTCGGCTCTCGTTAGAGAGCGGACATCTTGCCGGCGACGACGTCGTCAGGATGCAGAACTGGGCCGATGTCCATCTGGACGGGTGGCTGTGCGCGCCAGTTGGCAGCCAACTCAACCTTATAGATGTGCTCGGGCTCAGCAGGGTCGGTGACTGCGAGCCGCGCGAACGTCTCGAACTGCTGGGTGACCTCGACGGTGTAGCCGTGCTCGGCGTAGGCGCTCAACACCGCGTCGACCGCGGCGGTGAACTCGGCTCGGCGTTCCCAGGCGGTGAACAAGTCGACGTCTTCGCTCGGCCGGTGAAGGATGCCGTGGACTTGGACGGCGTATCCGCCGGCGAGCGCGAATCCGTACTGCCCGGCAACATGCAGCCCGATCTCCGCAAGCCGAAGGTGAACGGGTTCCACTCAGCCGGCCATCGCAGTTGGAGGTGCGCTCAGTTCCGGGAAGCGGGCCTGCCAGAGTGCTCGCAGCCGGCCGGGTAGCCAAAGCTCGTGCCAGATCCGGCGGAGAGTTTCCTCGTTTAGCCATCGACCCAGTTGGTCGGCGGTGCTGGCCTGGTTCAGCACCGTCTGATAGAACACCTGCAGGTCGCCGGGGTCGTCGAGGTCGTAGCGACCGTCGCCGGACCAGTCGAGTCGCTGGTCGAGAGTGATGACGCCTGCGACGGGTCCACGTAGGTCGGTAAGGCTCGCAGGGATCGTGTAGTGCCGCTGCTCTCCGTACGTCGATCCAGGCGGCGCAACGCGTCCGGCCATGAAGCCCCTCCTTCCGTCCGTATCTCACAGATCGTACGGCCGTTCCCGCGCCTTGGTAGGGACGGTGCGGGGTGCAGACCTTGCCGGACCCGACGCGCGTGCCATTACCGCAGGCTCATCCAGGGTGCTCCAGGCCGCTCGGGCTGGTCCGGACAAGCGCTGCACCTGGGCGTGCCCAACCAGCCTGTCCAGTTCCCAAGCTGACAGTGAGGGTTCGATTCCCTTCACCCGCTCGGGACCTGAGGGGCTCTGTTCGCGGAAAGCGCGAATGTGCGGGAATGGCTGCGGCCCGGAGGCGAGTGCCTCCGGGCCGCAGTTGGGGAATGTCAGGTGAACATGAAGGTTGCGGTGTGGGTGGTGCCGTCGATCAGGGTGACGATCAGCTGGCCGCACGTCTTTGCCTGGGTTTTCTGGGTCTTCCAGACGTAGTTGTACTGGTCGGCTGCCGCGTCGTAGGTCAGCGAGCTTGACCCCGCCGTGACCGTCGTCTCGACCTGGTCCTGCGGGGCGGACGTGTTGCACGCCACCGTCTGCAGGGTGGGGGCGCCGCCGGTGAAGATGTTCAGGCCCTGGTTGCCGGAGAGGCCGAACTTCACCGGGATCGCGCTGCCGGCCTTCACGACGTTGAGCTTGTCGACGTTGATCGGCGAGCTGAAGTCGTGCCAGCCGTACACCACCTGGTAGGTGACGCTGACCGGCGCGGCCGTGTTGCCGGCGCGGTCACGGCCACCGGTGCAGGTGGCGGTGAAGTAGCCGACCTTCGGGCCGCCGGTGACGGACAGGGCAGCGGACTTCGCCACGCCGCTGCCCGCGTCGGTCGTCGTGCAGCCGGGGGTGACGGACACGCCCAGCGTGACCTGCTGGCCCTGGGTGACGCCGGTGACCGCCACGGTGGGCGCGGTGACGTCCTCGGCCTCGGTGATGGCCTTGTACGCGTTGACCAGCCCGTGTCCGAAGAAGCCGTTGACGTTCGGGTTCGCGGGGTCGACCTTGCATCGGCCCTGGGTGAAGTCGGTGCCGGAGGTGGGGCAGGCCAGCGGGATCGCCTGCTTGCGCAGCAGCTCAGCGATGTAGTCCGGGGTCGCACCCGGGTGCTTGGAAACCAGCAGCGCGGCGACGCCCGCCACGTGCGGCGACGCCATCGAGGTGCCCGAGAGCGTGCGGTAGCTGCTGACCCCGGTCGAGGGGGACGTGGAGTAGATGCTCGAGCCGGGTGCGGCCACGTCCACGGCACCGAGGCCGAAGCTCGAGAAGGACGACCGCGCCGGCTGCGTGGTCAGGCCCGCGGCCCACGGCCCGACGGCCGTCGCGGGGACGGTCGGCTGGGTCGTGGAGGAGACCGTCACCACGCCGGGGAGCTCGGCCGGCAGGTCGAGGCAGCTCGGGTCGAGCGTGCGGCGCACCGGGTTGGTGTCGTCGGGGCTCGTCGTGTCCACCGTCTTGTTGGCGAGGTCCTGGTTCTCGTTGCCCGCCGCCGCCACGTTGAGGATGCCGTGCGCGGTGGTGTAGTCCACGGCGCGGCGGACCGCCTCGACGACCGGCGCCTGGTCGGACTGGCTTTCGCACCAGTACAGCCACGGGTCGATGTAGTAGCTGTTGTTCGTGACCTGGATGCCGTGCTCGGCGGCCCAGACGAAGCCGCAGATCGCGTACTCCGGGTAGATGAAGCCGTCGGAGTTGACCACCTTGATGGAGGCCAGCTTCACGCCGGGCGCGACGCCGACGATGCCGACGCCGTTCTTCGCCGAGGCGATGGTCCCGGCCACGTGCGTGCCGTGGTAGTCGGCGGTCAGGCTGGTGGGCCGCCACGCGCCCGGCGTCGTGTCGGGAGCGCCGGTGCCGACGCAGTTGACGGACTTCGACTGGTCCACGACCGGCGCGAGGTCCTGGTGGTTGGCGTCGATGCCGTCGTCGAGCACACCGACCGTGACGGTGGGGCTGCCGAGGTTGGCCTCGTGTGCCGCACGCGCGCCGATGAGGACCATGTCGCTCTGCCGAGTCGCGTTCTCCATCGCGTCCGGCGTGTAGGCGTCCACGGCCTCGACGGCCTCGGTGTCCTCGGTCATGGCGGGCAGGGCCGCGGTCCGGGTCGCGCCCACGGAGAGGACGGCGTCGCCGGTGGCGGCGCCCTTCACCGCCTGGACGAACGAGGGGTTCGTGGAGCGTGCGATGACCACGCCGATCTGGGCGTACGACACCGTCACCGTGCCGCCGGCCGCGGTGACGGCGGCGGCGACGTCCGCCGTCCGATCCTTGTTCACCGCGTTGACGACGTAGCTGAGGTTAGGGCCGGTGGTTTCGGCCGCCGCGGCCATTGGCGCGATTGTTGCGCCCACCATGACGGTCGTTGCCGCTGTTGCGGCAAATAGGGCATACCTGGGTAACCGGGATTTCAATCCTGGCCTCCTGCGAAACGGGGGGTAAACCCGTGTTGTGATCGGGGTTCGGTGATCGTATTTGTGTTGTCAGACAAATTTCACTCGTCTGTACGGCGGATGGTCACTACCGCTCGGAAACGCCTATTTAGCGAGCGTGCGAGCGCGGCACAGTGGCATTTCTGTCATTGCAATAAACATGCGAAAAGCTACTTGTCGAAATGCGACATGGCTTTCATAGCCGGCACTGAACCGCACGGTGTGGCGTCACCGGAGCCCGGACAGGCGCATTGTTGCTGGTCAGTGGCGTCTGGGGGCAATGACCGGGGTGAACACTCATGAGTGCGAAACCTTGACGACATCGGGGCAAAACCCAATGCTGCCGCCCGCTGACGCGACGGCCGGTCCCGCTGACGCGACGGCCGGTCCCGCTGACGTGACGGCTGGTCCCGGTGTGGGTACCGGCGGCGCGACCACCGCGGCGAGCGAGGTGGCACAGGTCGTACAAGACGGGAAAACGCCGACAGCATCAGTCGGCCGCGCGGCGCTGGCGGCGCTGGCCGTGACGCTGGTCGCCGTCGCGGTGCTGGTGATAGTGCTGTCCGGCGAGGGCCGGGCGCCGGAGGACCGCGCTCCCGAGCGCCTCGTCGCTGCGCTGAAGCTCGGCGGGAGCCCGCAGGACGTGGCGTTCAGCCTCGATGACAAGACGCTGGCGGTCGCCGTGGGGGAGACCGCGGAGCTGTGGGACATCGGTGGGCGGCAACGGATCGAGCAGCCGTTCACGGGGCACGGCGGGGGCACGTTCGGCGGCCGGGTGGACGCGGTCGCGTTCAGCCCCGACGGGGACACGTTCGCGACGGCGAGCCAGGACGGCACGGTGCGGCTGTGGAGCGTGCGCACGAACGCGCAGGTCGGGCAGCCGCTGGTCAACCGGCCGGACATCCACCCGAACGACGACTGGCGCCGCTCGGTCGAGTTCGACAGGGGAGGCACCAGGCTGTTGTCGGCCGGGTTGCGGGGCACGGCGGTGTGGGACGTCGCGAGCCGGGCCCGCGTCACCTGGGTCGACGGCGGCCCCTGGGACGCCGGGTTCAACGCCGCCGGCGACCGGATCGCCACCGGGGACACGGCCAGCCTCGCCACCATGTGGCAGGTGCCGGGCGGGGGCCAGATCGGCAAGGCGTTCGCGGGGCACAGCAAGGCGCCGAACTTCTCGGACAACGTCTTCGCCGTCGCGTTCAACCGCGACGGCACGCTGCTGGCCACCGCCGGCGGCGACGGCACCGTCCGGCTGTGGGACGTCGCCTCCCAGACGCAGTCCGGCGAGCCCATCGCGGTGCGCGGGCCGGAGGACGTCGCGTTCACCGCCGACGGCCGGCTTCTCGCCACCGCCGGTGACGAAGGGGCGCGGCTCTGGCGCGTGTCCGACCACCAGCCGGTCCTCGGGCCGCTCGACTCGAGCGAGCACTACGGTGCGGAGAAGCTGGCCTTGAGCCACGACGGCCGGGTGCTCGCGGTCGCGCAGTCGGGCGGTTTCCACGTCTTTCTCTGGGACGTCTCAGCCGTCTGACGGCAGGAGCGCGTCGACGGCGCGGGACAGGTTGGCGCGGACGGTCCCGGCGTCGTCGAGGTAGCCGCCGACCATCGCGCCGTCGCGGACCATGAGCAGCAGCGCGGCGGTCCCCGCCGGGTCGGGGTGCCCGGCGCTGGTCAGCAGGTCGGTCGCGTACCTCATCCTCGGCATGCGGGCCGTCGGCCTGGCCGCAGGCCGATGACCGGCTTCGACGCGGCCAAGGTCGACGCCGAGTTCTTCCCCGGCGGCACGCGCCGCTCGCTGGTCGTCGTCAACATCGGCAAGCCGGGCCCGGACGCCTGGCGCGGCCGCCTTCCCCGGCTCGACTACGCGCAGGTGTTCACCACGCTCTGAGAAGGACGCCCGACGCCAGTGCTAGTGCAGCTTGGCGCGGACCGTGGTGGCGTCGGGGTGGTCGAGGTCCTCGAAGATCTCCAGTGACCGGCGCCAGGTGTCGCGGGCGGCCTCCGGGTCGCCCGTGGCGAGGCGGGTGTCGCCGAGGTGGTGCAGGGAGTCGGCCTCGAAGTCCCGGTCGCCGGTGAGCCGGAACAGGGCGACCGCGCGCTCGAAGCAGGCCGCCGCCTCGGCCAGCTCGCCCAGGTGGTGGTGGGCGTAGCCGATGGTGTCCCAGGTCTCCGCCTCGCCCTGGCGGTTGTCGAGCTCCTGGTGCAGCGCGAGCGCCTGCCGGCAGGCGGTCACCGCCTCGCGGTGGTCGCCGAGCTGGGCGTGCAGCCAGCCCATCGCGTTGAGGGCGTTGGCCTCGCCGTTGCGGCCGCCGGCGGCGCGGAACAGGTCGCGGGCCTGCGACACGTGCCGGAGGCCCTCGACGGTGTGGCCGCGGCGGGCGGCGATCTCGCCGAGGTTCATGTGCCCCTGCGCCCGCAGGACGTGGTCGCCGACCTCCTCGTACAGCTCGAGGGCGCGGGCCGCGTGCGACGACGCGTCGTCGATCCGGTTGACCTTCAGGCAGGCGTGGGCGAGGAGCCGGTGCAGGTGGGCGGCCCCGCGGCGGTCGCCGAGGCGCTCGGCGGCGGCGAGGCCGGCCTCCGACGTGTGCAGCCAGTCGCGCCACAGTCCCTGCCGGTCCAGGAACGTGGCCAGGCACCACGCCAGCTGCCAGGCGTGCGCGTCGAACCCGAGCCGCTCGGCCTGGTCGACGGCCGCGAGCAGCACCGGCCGCTCCGCGGTGAACCACGCGAGGGCCTGCTGGGCGTCGGCCGGCCGCGGCGGCGGGTCGAGGTCGAGCGTCTCCCGGTGCGGGCTGAGCAGCCGGGTCCCCGCGTACGCGGTGTGCAGGTAGAAGTCGAGCATCCGCTGCTGCGCGGCGCGCCGGTCCGCGGGGGAGTCGACCGCGACCGCCTGTTCGCCGGCGTAGGCACGGAGGAGGTCGTGGCAGGTGTACCGGCCGGGAGCGGGCTCGGTCAGCAGGTGCGCCCGGGTCAGCTCGCCGAGCAGCTCCTCCACGGCCGGCCCGGTCGAGGCCGGCCCGGCGGCGGGCGGCTCGGCGGAGTGCGGCCCGATCAGGCAGTCGGCGGTGAAATCGGGGCCCGGGTGGAGGCCGATCAGCCGGAACAGGCGCGCCGCCGCCGGGCTCAGCGCCGCGTAGGACCAGGACAGGACGGCCCGGGCGTCGGTGCCGCGCTCGGCGCCGGTGAACGCGTCGAGCTGCCGCCCGGCGTTGCGCAGCGAGACGGCGACCTCTTCCAGCGGGGCGTGCGCCGCCCGGGCCGCGACGATCGCCAGCGCGAGCGGCAGCCCCGCGCACGCCGCCACGATCTCCTCGACCGCGGCGGGCTCGGCCGCGACCCGGGCCGTGCCGAGCCGGGCGGCCAGCAGCCGGCGCGCGTCGGCGGTGGTCAGCAGGTCCAGCGGCAGCGGCTCGGCACCCTCCGCGGTGTGCAGCCCGGACAGCTCGTTGCGGCTCGTCACCAGCACGAGGCTGCCGCCGGCGCCCGGCAGCAGCGGCCGGACCTGGTCGGAGTCGCGGGCGTTGTCGAGCACGACCAGCATCCGCCGGCCGGCGAGCCGGCTGCGGAAGAGCGCGACCTGCGCGTCGAACCCGGCCGGCACCCGCTGCGGCGGGACGTCCAGCGCGTCGAGGAACCCGCGGACCGCCTCCGCCGGGTCGGTCGGCGGCGCGGTCCGGTCGAAGCCGCGCAGGTTCACGTACAGCTGGCCGTCGGGGAACCGCGCCGCGACCTGGTGTGCCCAGTGCACGACGAGCGTGGTCTTGCCCACCCCCGCGGTGCCGGCGACGGTGCAGATCACGGTCTGCCGCCCGGCCTGCGCGAGCAGCGCGTCGAGCCGGGCGAGCTCCGCGTCGCGCCCCGTGAACCCGCGCAGCGCCGCCGGCAGCTGCGCCGGCATCAGCGGCGCCGGCATCAGCGGCGCCGGCATCAGCGGCGCCGGCATCAGCGGCGTCGGCATCAGCGGCGTCGGCATCAGCGGCGCCGGCATCAGCGGCGTCGGCGAAGCCTGTGCCGTGGCGGGGGTGGCGGCCGGAGGCTGGCCCCGGAGCACCGCGAGATGGAGGCGTTGCAGGTCAGGCCCCGGATCGAGCCCGAACTCCCGCGCCAGTCGCTGCTGATGCCGCCGGTACGCCGCAAGCGCCTCGATGCTCCGCCCGGCCGCGTGCAGCGCGCGCATCGACAGCCCGAGCAGCCCTTCCCGGGTGGGGTGCGCGGCGGTCAGCCGGGTCAGCTCCGGCAGCACCTCCGCGTGCCGGCCCACGGTGATCTCGCAGTCGAGCCACTCCTCGGTCGCGACCAGCCGCAGCTCGTCGAGGTCGCCGACGAGCCGGGGGCGCAGCCACGCCGAGACGGTGTCGTCGAGCGCGTCGCCGCGCCACAGCGCGAGCGCGTCC
>NZ_JBFAJA010000070.1:0-37961 GCF_040654975.1 Dactylosporangium sp. NPDC050588
GTCGCAGACTTCACGTTGGCGGTGCTGAGGTGCAGTTCCTGACCGGGCAAGTACAGCGTGGTCCCGGTGTCGTCGCGCCGGATCAGCCGGTCGCCAGAGGCGTCGTTGAGGAACCGGGTGATCTTCGACCCCTCGGTGACCTTGCTGAGCTTGCCTTCGGCGTCCCACTGCAGGTCCTGCGTGGCGCCGCCGACGACCCGCTGCGTGGTGTTGCCGCTCGCGTCGTACTGGTACGAGGTGAGCGTGCTGCCCCCGACGCTGGTGGTGTCGAGGCGGTGCCCGGCGGTGGCGTAGTTGTAGGTGGTGGTCGGCTCGCCGGGCAGCTCGTGGCGCTGCTCGGTGGTCCGGTTGCCGGTCTTGTCGTAGGTGTAGCTGCTCCAGTACTTCGCCGGGCCGCCCAGATTCGCGACCGTGCGACCGCTGGCCGCGCAGCTCGCCGTCGCCGGCGTCCACGCCTCGGTCATCCGCCGTAGGTAGTCGTGGCTGAAGCACTGGTAGTCGGCCGCCTGGCCCGACGCGGTCGGCTGGTCGAAGACCGAGACCACGTTGCCGATGGCGTCGTAGGTGTAGGTGGCGTTGTAGACGCTCGCGCCGCCGTTCGGCCTCGCGCTCGCCGTGACCAGGCGGCGGGTCGCCTCCTCGTAGGTGAACTGCAGCAGCAGCGACTTCTTCCCGGAGCCGGTCGCGCCGACCGTCACGCTCAGCGGCTCGGCGAACGAGTTGTACGCCGTCGCCTGCACGTAGCTGGACGCACCCACGGTGGAGATCGGCAGACCCCACGCGTTGTACCGGGTGGTCAGCGTCTCCGCCGGCAGCGAGGCGAGCTCCGGCATCGTGGTGGTGTCGGGGGTGCCGTCGAAGTTGTACGTGGCTGAGTAGTCGTAGTTGCCGGCCAGCCCACCCTCGATCATCGGGATCGAGACCCGGGTCTTCGTGGGCCGCTGGAGCGGGTCGTATTCGACCACCGAGGTGCGGTACTCGTCGGAGCCGACCCACCGCGACGACGACGTCGGCAGGCCGAGCTTCAGGGTGTCGTACACCCAGCTCGTCAGCTTCTTCTCCGGCGTGGTCGTGATGTCCTTGACCTCGGTCGGCCGGCCGATGGCGTCATACGACATGCCAAGCTTGTTGCCGCGGGCGTCGGTGGTGGTGGCGACCTCGCCGTACTGGTTGTAGGTGAGCGTCGACTCGCCCCGGTCCGGTTCCTTCACCCGGTTCGGCCGGTGCAGGTCGTCGTAGAAGTACTCCCACTTGTTGCCGGCCGAGTCCTCGACGACGCTCTGCTGGCCGTCCTTGGCGTAGCTGAACTTCGTCTCGTCGTAGACCCCGGGCGCCTTGTACTGCCACAGCTTCGAGACCCGGCCGCGCGCGTCGTAGGTCGCCGCGGTGGTCGTGCCGCCCGCCGGCGGGGTCACGGTCACCCGGTCCCCGTCATACGCGGTGGTGGTGCGCCACTTCTCGTACAGGCCGGAAGCGTTGTGCCCCATCAGGATCTCCGCCGTGGTGCGGCCGGCCGCGTCGTATTCGGTGCGGACCTGGTTGGGCAGCGACGCCTCATTGACCGGCAGGAACGTGAAGCCGGGCGGTGCGTCGTTGGTCATCGGCCCAGAGCGCTTCACGATCCGGTTCTGCGTGTCGTACTCGATGGTGCTGACCGAACGACCACCGGTGGGGCTGGCGATCTGCGTCTGCCGCAGCCGCAACAGGCCGTCGTACAGCTCGTACTTCGAGGTGTACTGCGGCGCGAACGTGCCCACCGGCTGCCCCGACACCTGCGACGGCGACTGGAGCGTCGACGTCATGACAACGGAGTAGCCCGTCTGGCTGATCAGGTACGAATACGTGCTGTCCGGCGAGTCGACACCCCGTTTGCGGGTCGGCCCCCACACGTTGATGACCCGGCCCAGCGCGTCGAGCTCCGCCTCGGTCGTCACGTCGTCGTTCGTGTCGTCGACCATCTTCACCGGCGCACCCCACGCCGGGTCGTTGTCGGTATAGGTCACGTGCCCGATCGGGTCGGTGGTGATCACCCGCGTGATCGGCCCGTTGCCGGTGCGGACGTAGTCGGTGTGGGTGAGGTTGCCCTTGACGTCGGTCGAGTCCGTGACCCGGCCCGTCGCGTCGTAGACGGCGGTCGACTTCGTCTGGTAGGTCGCCGTGCTCGCCGCCGCGCCCGTGTAGCCGTTGACCTCCTCCACTTTGGTGACCAGCCCGCGGTCACCGATGACGCCGAAGGTCGCGGACTGGTAGTAGTTGCGCGAGTCGGTCAGCACGTCGCCCTTGGCCGGGTTGGCCACCGAGCAGAGCACCGACAGCTGCTGCACCCGGATCGGCAGGTTGATCAGGTACTTGGCGGTGTTGGACGCGAACGTGTACTTCGTGCACTGGTCGTCGCTGCCGTCGCCGACCACACCCTGGTTCTCGATCTGGGTGACGGTGCCGTCCGCGGCGAAGCTCTTGACGACCTTCGTCTCCCGGACCGTGGTCGGCGTCAGGTACGTGTAGCCGTGGCTAACCTCGATGTCGGCCTTCGTGGCGTTGGTGGTGCCCCACGGCTTCGTCTGCGTCGCCTGCGCCGCCGACACCCACGGATCGTCGATGGTGGTCGACAGTTTCGTGGTCTCACCGAGGAAGCTGGTCGTCTCGCGGGTCATGCCGGCGAACCGGTCGTCGTCGGGGATCGTCCCGCCGCGCGAGTCGGTGACGTTGACCGTCTTCGTGCCGCCGGAGCCGTTGCGGTCCCCGTTCATGCCCCGGAAGAACCGGGTCTCAGTCTTACGGCGCAGGCCGTCGAGGCCGTTGCCGGTGCGGGTGATCACGGTGCCGTAGCCCCGCCACTGCGACCACGTCTTGTCCTCGACCGGGATGATGCCGTCGATCTCGTCGAAGTGCCACGCGGCGTCGCCGACGTACTCGTAATCCGTCACCACCGGCTGCATGCCGCTGTACGCGTCGGCCTGCGTCACGCGGTCCACGACGTACTTGTGGAACCAGTCGATCCGGTTCGGATACGCCTCGTCGACACCCTTGACCGGCATGCACCGCAGCGTGTTCGCCTGCGGCGAGGCGGGCAGGCTGGTGGTCGAGCAGTTCGTCGGCATGTAGCGGACCGCGATCTTGCCGCCGGACTCGCTGGTGATGCCGATGATCCGGCGCCACTTCAACGGGGGCACGTTCCCGCCGTAGTTGTCGACCCGGTTGGCCATCGGCTCGCCGTCGAAGGTGACCTCGTTCGCGGTGATCGGCGTCGCGGCAGCCAGGCCCTTGTGCGTGATCCCTTCCAGCCACATGGCATAGCCCGTGGAGGCGTCGTCACGGATGTACGACTGGCGCAACGTCCACTCGTCGACCGGACGGAACCCGACACCGTTGTTGTTCAACACCTCGGTGCGGATCTTGTCCAGACGCTTCTTGGTGAAGAACGCCGGCGAGAACGTCTGGTTGCACGGCGCCGCATCACAGGTGAGGTCGGTCGGGGTGTCCTGGAAGTCCGTCGGAGCCGAGCAACCACCGACGCACCGGCCGGCGGTGTCGAAGTACACCCGGGCCAGCGGCGGGGTCGAGTAGATCGCGTCGCTGCGCTGGCCGTAGTCGATCCGCTTCAGATTGCCCGCGCGGACGTACCAGTCCGGGTGGTCGGCGTCGCCGTAGCGGGCGTAGTTGTTCGTCTCCCGCTCGTAGAAGTACGACATCGTGTTGCCGTGCACATCGACCGCGTAGTCGACGTTCCACTTGTACGCCTGCCGGCACCCCGACGCCTGGAAGTTCGCACCATTGCACGGTTCACCAGGGTGGTTGCCGTACACCGGCACCGTGAAGACCGACTGGGTCTCCTCACCGCTCGTCCAGCCCGGCAGCCGGTTCTGACCGAAGAAGAACTGGGTGCCGTCGGGTGAGGTGAACTTCCAGTGCTCGCCGTTGTCGTCACCGTTGTTGAGCCCGGTGTTGAACAGCTGCTCCACCTTGGAGCCGTCGTCGTTCTTCAGCTTCCACGTGTTGCTCGTGCCGACCCGCACGAGCTCGGAGGCCCTACCGTTGAGGGTGATCGAGGCGTTGTCCGAATACCAGCACTGGTCCCCCGTCGGCCGGGACTTGTTGTTCGCGTCGCCCTCGACATCCGTCGCACACGGCTTGTAGCGGCGCTCGATCTGCCCCGGCGCGAACTCGAAACCCATGCCGATCCACGACGCCTGGTTGTTCGCCCCGGCCGTGCGACCGTCAACACCACTGGACGCATACGCCAGGGAGATCGTCGGCGACGGGCCACCGTTCGCCGGCGGCACACTCAGCGGATACGACCACGTGAAGTCACCCGTCGAACCACCACCACCCCACGCCGCCGACTCACTGAGCGAGGTCGCCCCGAAGTTACCCGCACCACCGGAACCGGCCGCCTGCAACGCCAGCATCTTCGACGCCCCACCGGCGAGGTCGAGGTCACTGCTCACCACCCCGGCACCGGTGTTGTTCACCGACTGCAGCGGCTTGCCCACCTGACACTCACTGCGCTCCGGTGTCGTCGCCGCACACTCGGGCAGCTCGACCAGCCGCAGCCGGGAGCTCCACGCACCGCCATACGCGTCGCGGAACGACCCGTAGTCCACCTCGACCGCGACCCGGTTGTTGCTCATCGCGGCGTCCGGACGGGCCACCTTCAGCAGCAGACCGTCCACTTTGGACTTCGCCGTCCGCGCCCGGTCGAACACCTCGACCCGCACCGCCGCCGGACCGACCAACGGGACCTTCCGCAGATCCTCCTGCACCGCATCACGAGCGTCACCGATGAACACCGGGCTCCCGCCGGCCCGCGTCGGACCCGCCTTCGCGGCCCGCACGACATCGGCGTTGGTACGGGCGGGCTCGGCGGCGAGCCGCCGCGCGGCCAGGTCGACGGTCGCGGACTCGGCCTTCGGCCAGCTCACGGCGGGCGCCGCGGTCAGCCCCAGACCCTGCTCGGCATCCGCAAACCTTGCCGGCTTCACTCGCTTCGCGGTGTCCTCCGGCACCTTCCGGTCCACCTGGTTCGGATTCGCCACCAGCGGATCGACCGGCGCCGCCACCGCCGGCAGCGTCGCCAGCCCCGAGGCCAGCAACGACAACGTGACCGTCAGGACCGTCGCGCCGACCGCCCGGCGACGCCACCTGCGCCATCGTCGATGGTCCGGCAATGGATCTCGAACGGCGTGCAGCATGGACCGCACCACGGCGTCCTCCCCCGCATCGGCAACCGTAGATCCGCCTCCCAGGCGGATTGCAGATGCATCATGCATGTGAATACATCACCGAACAAGGGATTGAGTTCTCTCGCTCCCTTCCTTAAGCTGCGGCCGCTTCCATCGACCAGACGGGGAGGATCAATGGTGGGCGAAAGCATCCCGCTGCGCAGAGCCCAAAAGTGGGCCATCGCACTCACAGTGACCGGGTTGGCCGCATCAGTGCTGGCCGTCACGCAATTCGGGTCGCACGACCGTCACGCACAGCAGTCAACCGGCACTGCCGCCGGCACTGCCGGGAGCGGCGGGACCGACTCGGAGGCGAGCGGCCCGGGCGCCGTCCAGGACCCGGCCGTTACCAAAGCCGACGCGCCGATCGCTGCCCTGTTGAGTGAGGCGAAGGTCACCAACAAACCTGTCGAGATCACGCAACGCCGGACCGAGACGACGGAGTTCTTCATCAACCCGTCCGGCACGTACACCATGAAGCAGTTCGCTGCGCCGGTGCGTGTGCAGCAGGACGGCAAGTGGTCCGACATCGACCTCACGCTGATCCGGGACGCGAAGGGCGTGGTGCGGCCGAAGGCCAGCTCGGTCGATGTCAGCTTCTCCGGCGGCGGCAAGGGCGACCTGCTGACCCTCAAGGGCATCGGCGGCACGTTCGCGCTGACCTGGCCGACCGAGCTGCCGAAGCCGCGGCTCGAGGGGGCCAACGCCGTCTACCCTGACCTGCTGCCCGGGGTCGACCTGCAGCTCACCGCGCAGCGCGAAGGGTTCAGCAAGGTCTTCGTGGTCAAGAACCGGGCCGCGGCCGGCAGCCAGGCGCTGCGCAAGCTCACCTTCGGGGTGCGCACCGCCGACCTGAAGATCACCTCGGCGGTGGACGGCGGCTTCAACCTCGTCGACCGCAACGGCACGTCCGTGCTCATCAGCGACGCACCGATCATGTGGGACGAGCCGGTCATCCCGGCCGGGCTGAGCAAGTGGGAGGCGGAGCTCGTCGAGCCGGCCCACCACGCCACGATGCGCTCGGTGATCGGCGAGGACCAGCTGTCGGTCGAGCCCGACCAGGCGATGCTGGCCCGCACCGACCTCAACTTCCCGGTGTACATCGACCCGTCCGGCACCGTCACCAACAACGGCAACTGGACGCACATCAACCAGGCCAACGGCAACACCTCCTACTGGACGACCGACCGGGACCGGGCGAAGGTCGGCTACTCCGGCTATGCCACCACGAAGACACCGTGGCGGTCCTACTTCCTGTTCGGCGTGGAGAACCTGGTCGGCAAGCAGCTCACCAACGCGGTGTTCTCGATCAACCTCGACCACTCCGCCAGCTGCGGCGACACCCCGGTGATGCTGTACGGGACCAACAACGTCAGCTCGGCCGGATCGGTCACCTGGAACAACTCCAGCGGCAGCAACATCTGGGCGACGCACATCGCCACCGGCTGGGGGCACGCCAACGAGGACACCGGCTGCGGTGGCCAGGCGGCTCCCGACATGACGATGTGGATGGGTGGCTACGACTACCCGCTGGTGCGCCAGCACATGCAGCGCGCGGCCAACGGCGAGTTCGGCGGCCAGATCACCTTCGGCCTCAAGGCCGTGGACGAGGGCCAGAAGCTGCAGTGGAAGCAGTTCCACCCGTGGGGCGCAGCCCTGAGCATCGAGTACAACACCACCCCCGACGTGCCGCAGGAGCTCAACACCGTGCCGGCCACCACGTGCGGCTCGGAGAGCAGGCCGACCCGGCTGCCGGCGGCGATGCAGCAGACGAAGTTCAGCGCCCTGCTCCTGGACAGCGACGCCAACACCGTGCACGGCGACCTCCAGGTGCTGCAGGGTGCGACGGAGACCGTCAAGCACGCCGCCAGCACCGTCGGCGTGGCCAACGGCTCCGCGGTGTCCTGGCCGGCCGTCCCGGCCGGTGTGCTGCAGGCCAACACGGTCTACTCCTACCGTGCCCGCAGCGGCGACGGTATCGGCACCAGCCCGTGGAGCAGCCGCTGCTTCTTCATCATCGACACCACCGGACCCTCGGTGCCGACGATCAGCAGCACCGACTTCCCCGACGGCGACCCGGTGAAGGACGTCGGCCAGACGGGCAGCGTGCTGTTCAAGCACGCACCCGCCGACACCGACATCGCCGGCTACGCCTACGGGTTCGCCGCGGACAAACTGACCGGGTGGGTGCCCGCCAACAGCACCGGCGACGCCACCATCCCGGTCACGCTGTGGACCGACCCCGACACCGGCTACGCGAGCAGCGACCTGTACGTGCGCTCGGAGGACTTCGCCGGCAACCAAAGCGTCACCACCGCCAACCCGTACCAGCTGATGGCGAACGACAACGGTGCCGTGCCGCCGAAGAAACGCGGCGACGTCAACGGCGACGGCAAGGGTGACATCTCAGCGATCATCGACGCCGGCGGCGACCGGTTGCGGGCCTGGACGCTGACCTCCAACGGCCTCGACGTCGACAACAACCTCGACTTCTCCACCCAGACCGTCGGTTGGGACACCGGCCGGGACGGCTCGTCGTTCGTCACGATGCGCTTCGTCACCGGGGACTTCACCGGCCCCTCCGGGGCGCCGGACGGACTGTCCGACCACGCGCTGTTCCGGCAGGACCCGGACGGCCTGATCCGCATGTTCCTGCTGACCGCCCGGGGCAACCGCTTCGACATCCTGCAGGACCCGGTCTGGACCAGCCCGGCCGCGCCGGTCGATCCACTGTGGAACATCGCCAACCTGCGGTTCGTGCCGGGCGACTTCGACGGCGACGGCAAGGCCGACGTCGCGGCGGTCCGCGGCGACCTGACCGGCACCGGCTCGACCATCTGGGTGTGGAAGCAGAGCTCCGGTTCGGCCCAGTACACCGCGACGCAGTGGGCGAGCACGCCGGCGATCAACATCACCACCGCCACCCCGGTCGGCGCCGACCTCGACGCCGACGGTGACACCGACATCACGTTCATGAAGGCCGACGCGGTCGACAGCATGTCGGCGCTGGTCTACAAGTCCAACGGGGCCGCGCAGACGTTCCAGACGCCCAGCGGTCCGGCCTGGTCGTCGGGAGCGGGCAACTTCGAGTACCGCCGGGCACGGTTCGTCGCCGGCAACTTCGACGGCGACACCACCAACGGGAAGGGCAAGATCGATATCGCGGTCCTGTACGACTACGGCACCAGCAGCAACTTGGCGGTGTGGGGCTGGAACGGCACCGCGATCACCTCGCTGAGCGTGTCGCCGACGTGGACCTCGTTCGACGTGCGCAAGGTGAAGGAACTGCAGGCCTCGGACTTCGACGGGGACGGCAAGGACG
This sequence comes from Dactylosporangium sp. NPDC050588, assembly GCF_040654975.1. NCBI lineage: Bacteria > Bacillati > Actinomycetota > Actinomycetes > Micromonosporales > Micromonosporaceae > Dactylosporangium > Dactylosporangium sp. NPDC050588. The sequence goes on from NZ_JBFAJA010000070.1 coordinate 8,545, forward strand.
ACCTGGCGATCTTCCGCGACAGCTCGATCGTCGGCACCACCGAGCTGCACACGGTGCGCAACTCCGGCACCGGCTTCACCGCGGCACCGCTGATGGTGCGCAGCTGGACGGTGTCGGAGAAGCCCGAGCGGCGGGCCGCGTGGCGCTTCGACGACACGGGCAGCGGCACCGCCGTCTTCGACGAATACGGCGACTACCCGGCGAAGATCTTCGCCGGTGGGACCCGGGTCAACGGTCGCAAGTTCTCCACCGACCCGTCCGACCGGGCGCTGTCGCTCAACGGCACCAACCAGTGGGCGGCCACCAGCGGCGCGGTCGTGCGGACCGACCGCACCTTCACCGTCGCGGCGTGGGTGCGGGTCACCGCGACCAACAGTTGGCAGACGGTGGTCGGTTCGCAGGGCACCTGGCAGTCCGGCTTCTACCTGCAGTGCACCATCGACGGCCAGTGGCGCTTCGTGTTCGCCAACACCGACGTGGCATCCCCGACGGGGTATTCGTTGGCGCAGGGCAAGACGCTGGCACAGGCCAACACCTGGACCCACATCGCGGGCGTCTACGACGGGGACACCGGCACGATCAAGATCTACGTCAACGGCGTTCTGGAGGGCACCAGCATCCGGGCGACCCCATGGAACGCCTGGGGCCCGATCCAGATCGGCCGAGCCGAGGGGCGCCTGGGCGGCGGATCCAACTACGTGGGCGGGACGATCGACAATGTCGACATCTTCGACCACGCGGCGTCCTCCTACGAGATCGCCCAGCTCGCGACGCCGTAACCCGTACAGCACAGCGCACAAGAGGCGGTTGAGCAGGCCCGCGCACCGGGCCTGCTCAACCCCGATCTTTACCGACCCGGGCGCATCGCGGCGGCGCTCACCGGCCCTGGTCGTGCGGAACGGTGACCGTGACGGTGCAGCCGGCCGCGCGGCCGATCTCGTCGTGACCGCGGTAGGTCAGCGTGTAGACCCGGTCGCCGCCGTTGCCGGCGCGCTCGGCGCGCAGCTGCCCGGTCAGCGACGGCTGGCCCGAGACGAACCCCGTGACGTCCGAAGCGTCGCCACCGGTGACGTCGGCGAGCTGGAACGCGTGTGGTCCGAGGACGCCGTCCGGGAGGTCGACGCTCACGTTGACGTCGACCATGCGGTGGTTCGGTGGCCACAGCCGCGGCCGGTCGACGGTGCAGTTCAGCTGCCGCTCGGGCAACGGTTCGTCCAGCGTGGCCACCGCGTGCCCGATGGTGGCGGTGAGCCGGGCACCGGCCTCGTAGTACATGTGGACGGTGGTGCCGTCGAAGTAGAAGGTCGGTGCCGCCGAGCGGCCCAGGTCCGGCGCGGCTGCCATCGAGTCGTGCACGACGCCGAGGTGGACCTCCTGGTCGAAGTTCTCGCCGACGTCCACCGCGTGCATGTCTCCGTCGGCCGCGTGGAAGATCACCAGGTTGCGGCCCTGCCAACGCAGGTAGAACGGGCCGGAGGCGTTGGGGGCCTCGACGCCCTGCGGGGTGACGATCGGCTGCGGCTGGACCGTCCAGTTCCGGGCGTCGGTGGAGACCGCCCAGCGGATGCGCCGCGCCACCGGACCGGTCGGGCCGGGGAGCGCGTTGATCGGGTTGTCCATGAACAGCATCAGGTACCGGCTGCCGAGCCGCGGAATCGACTGTTCGAAGACCCGGGCGTACGAGGTCTCGCGGCCGGTGCTGTCGTCGCTCTGGACCGCCGCGCCGCCGTATTCGAAGTGGATGCCGTCGTCGGACGTGGCGTACCGGGTGATCGAGTTCTCGCCGTGGAAGTAGAGGAAGAGCTTCTGCTCGCCTTCGACCCAGATGGCATGCGGCGAGGAGATGTGGCTGACCGTGCCGTAGTACGGCAGCCAGGTGTTGGAGACCAGCGGGTTGCTCTGATACTCGGTCCAGGGGCCGTTGATGGAGTCGGAGTAGGCCAGGGAGATGCCGCCCGGCTTCTCGTGCGGCGCGTAGTACAGGTAGTAGGTGCCGAGCGGGTGCGCGAAATAGTCGGCCGCCCGGATGACACTGGGGAAGATGAACTCGTTCGTCGGGTTGTACTTCAGCTTCGTCTTGTCGAACGCCGTGCCGACGTAGGTGAAGCTGGGAAAGCTGAACGGGGTGTCGGCCGGCGCGGCCGTGGCCGGTGTCGCGGCGAGGGCGGCGGTGACGAGTCCGGTCGCCGCAGCGCAGGCGGAACGGCGGACGAGGCGCTGAGATGTCACAGAATTTTCTCCCTTGGTGGACGGCGGTCGACGTCGCGCGGCGGGCGAACCGGCGCCGCCGGCGGCGGTCGTTCGACAGGCACGACCGACCGTCCGGGTGATGAACGGTGAACGGTGGAGATCGAGCAGCGGTTCGACATCGGAACCAGGGGTTCCACAATGGACGGTCACGCCGCTGACGGTGGCGGCGGCGGGTGCCGGCTGGTCGTAGCAATACGCCATGTGGCCCTCCTGCCGCTGAGTGTTACCGGCGTGTTTCTCGAATGGTGGTGGGCGCACTCCGGGCAGTCAAGACGATAATACGTATTATCTAGGTACGCTGATGCCCTCGGCGTCGACCGGCTGACGGACTGACCGGTGTGGTGTGCGGTGGCCACCTCGCCGCCACCGCACACCGACCCGGTCATACGATCACTTCGGCTACGGCATTTCCCGCGCCTGCTGGTCCAGCCACTTGAGCATCGCCTGGGTTGTCTCTTCCGGCTTTTCCTGCTGGATCCAGTGGCCGCAGTCGAGATTGACCACTTCCACGTTCGGCACGAAGTCGGTCAGTCGTTCCGACTCCGCGATCGCGTCGCGGTCGCCGTAGATCATGAGGGTGGGCCGGCGGATGATCGGGTCCACGTCGGCCAGCAGGTGCCAGTTGCGGTCGAGGTTCCGGTACCAGTTGATGCCGCCCGTGAAGCCCGACGACTCGAACGCGGAGACGAAGACGGCCAGTTCGCGGTCGCTCATCAAGGGATCACCGAGCGGCGTCTCCGCTCTGGCGAGATTGATCAACGACATGCCCGGCTGAGGCTCCGTGGGGGGCTCGTTCTTCCGGTACATGTTGCGAAGGAACTGCACCGTGTGCGCCTCGAGGACGGCGTCCGCGACGCCCGGCTGCCGATTGAAGTGCACGAAGTAGAAGTCGCCGCCGAACACCTCTTCCATGAACTCGATCCAGGGCTTTGCTCCGCGCTCCTGGTACGGCAGGCTCAGGTTGATCACCTTGTTGACCCGGTCCGGGTGCAGCAAGGTCAGGCCCCAGACGACGAACGCACCCCAGTCGTGGCCGACGAAGGTGGCATCGGCATAGCCGTAGTGGTCAAGCAGCGCGACGAGGTCACCCGCCAGGTGTTCGATGTCGTAGGCGGTCACTTCGGCCGGACGGGACGAGTTTCCGTAGCCCCGTTGGTTCGGGACGATGACGTGGTAGCCCGCTGCGGCCAGGGCCGGCATCTGATGACGCCAGGAATAGGCGAGCTCCGGCCAGCCGTGACAGAGCACGACGGGTCGCCCCGCATTGTGCCTGCCGGCCTCGAAGACTTCGAGCTCCACGCCGTTGACCGCAATCATGGTGGGTTCGGGGAAATCGGTGATCATGCCGCCATCTTGCTGACCGGAACCGGTCACCTCATGACCGGTTTTCATGGAAGTGTTGCCGGGGTGCGAGCCGACCGGCTGATGGCCGTCCTCTTCCTGCTGCAACAGCGCGAGCAGGTGACAGCGGCAGAGGTCTCCCGGGAGCTGGAGGTCTCCGAGCGCACCGCCCGCCGCGACCTCGACGCCCTGGCCATGGCCGGGGTGCCCGTGTACTCCATGCAGGGCCGGGGCGGCGGCTGGCGCCTCGTGGGCGGCGCCCGCACCGACCTGTCCGGGTTGACCGCGAGTGAGGCCCGCGCCCTGTTCCTGGTCGCCGGCCCGGCCTCGGCCGCGACGCCGGCCGTGAAGGCAGCGCTGCGCAAGCTCGTCCGAGCCCTGCCGGAGCCCTTCCGGGTGGAGGCCGAGGCAGCGGCGTCGTCGCTGGTCACGGACCCGCAACGCTGGGGGTCGAGCCGGATCGAGCGCCGGGCGCCCCGATTCCTCGACGAACTCCAGGACGCGGTGATCCGCGGCGTCCAGGTGCGGCTCGGCTACGTCGACGGCAACGGCGCCGAAACCGAGCGAACCGTCCACCCGCTGGGCATCGTCGCCAAAGGTCCGTCGTGGTACCTCGTCGCCAACACCGGGACCGGCCGGCGGACCTTCCGCATCGACCGGGTGTCGTCCGCCGACCCGACCGGCGATCCCGTGCACCGGCCCGAAGACTTCGACCTCGCCGCGAGCTGGCGCGAGGTCGCCGACGAGGTCGACCGCAGGCTGACACCCCTCGAGATCCGGGCGGTGTGCGTGCCCCACGAGATGGGCCGGCTCCGGATGGCGCTCGGCGACCGGCTCGAGGTGGGAGGCTCCACGGCCGACGGCCGCATCGAGGTCGTGATCCGCGGCTACGACGAGTACGCGCTCGCCGGCGAGCTCGCCGGGATGGTCGAATGGCTCGAGGTGACCGGCCCTCCTGGCGTACGGGACCACCTGGCCGCGATCGGCAACGCCCTCGTCGAGCGATACGGCTGAGACCGGTCGCGCGGGCGACGCAGGACGTGGGCCCTGGGAGAGTTCACCCGGGGCCCACGCCGTCATTGCCGCCCTACGGGCGCGGTGTGCTCACCGGCGACCCGCGTACAGCTGCGTCACGTGCTCGGCGCTGAGCTCGTAACCGTACAGGCGGAAGTCGTCGATCAGCCCGTCGAACCTCGCGTCACCCCAGCTCGTCCCGCCGATATGACGCTGCGGCGGGACGAGGGGTGATCGTCATGGTTGATCCTCAATCTCTTCAGTGCCGGTGGGAGCCGGCGGGGTGGCACAACAGAGAGGAGTCGTCTGATCTTGCTGGTTCGGTGCCCTGTAGGCCAGGGTTAGCGGGCCATCCAGCCTCCGTCGACGACCAGGACGTGGCCGTTGACGTAGTCGGCGGCGGCGGAGCTCAGGAAGACGGCCGCGCCGGCGATGTCGGCGGCCTCTCCCCAGCGGCCGGCGGGGATGCGTTCGAGGATGGACCGGGAGCGGTCCGGGTCGGCACGCAGCGCGGTCGTGTTGTCGGTGGTCATGTAGCCGGGCGCGATGGCGTTGATCTGCACGCCGAGCCGCGCCCACTCGTTCGCCAGGGCCTTGGTGACGCCGGCGACGGCGTGCTTGCTGGCGGCGTACGACGCCACCCGGAGCCCGCCCTGGAAGGACAGCAGGCTGGCGACGTTGACGATCTTGCCGTGCCCACGTTCGGTCATCGGCCGCCCGAACGCCTGGCAGAGGAAGAACAGGCCGCTGAGGTTGGTGTCCACCACGCGGTCCCACGACCGCCGGCTCACGTCCACCGAGTCCTGGCGGTCGATGATGCCGGCGTTGTTGACCAGAATGTCCACCTGACGGCGGCCGTTGACCTCGGCCGCGACCCGGACGACCGCGTCGTGGTCGCTGACGTCGAGGTCGACGACCTCCACGTCCCGGCCGAGGCCGGCCACCTGCTCCCGGGTCGCCGACTGGCTGCCCGGCCGGCCCAGCAGGACCAGGTCGGCGCCCGCCTGGGCGAGCCCGAGCGCGATCGCCTGGCCCAGGCCGCGACCGGCGCCGGTCACGACGGCGCAGCGGCCGGTCAGGTCGAACGGCGAGGTCACAGATCCTCCAGCGGCACCGGGGTCAGATCGGTGTAGTCGTTGTTCTCGCCGCCCATCGCCCAGATGAAGGCGTACGAGCCGGTGCCGACGCCGGAGTGGATCGACCACGGCGGCGAGATGACGGCCTCGCGGTCGCGCACGACGAGGTGGCGGGCGGCGCCGGGCTGGCCCATCAGGTGGAAGACCCGGTCCTTCTCGTCCAGGTCGACGTACATGTAGACCTCGGTGCGCCGGTCGTGCAGGTGCGGCGGGAACGTGTTCCACACCGAGCCGTCGGCGATGACGGTCACGCCGAACTGCAGCACCGAGGTCTGCAGCTCCTCGCCCCAGGCGTACTTGTAGAGGTTGCGCTCGCTCGCGCCCTGCGCCGTGCCGAGCTTGATCGGCTCGATCGCCGAGTGGCTCAGCAGGGCCGTCGGGTACGCCGCGTGCGCCGGGGCGGAGACGAAGTAGAACGCGGCTTCGGGGCCGGTGAAGCCGACCTCGTTGCCGCGGCCGACGAACAGTCCGTCGAGGTGGCGGAGCTCGAACTTCTCGTTGTTGACCAGCACGTGACCGGACTGGCCGACGTTGACGATGCCGAGCTCGCGGCGCGCCAGGTGCGACGGCGTGCCGAGCACGTCCCAGGCCGGCAGCTCGAGCTGGCCGTCACCGGGGACCGCGCCGCCGACGACCAGCCGGTCGTCGTGGGTGTACACCCCGTGCACCTCGCCGGCACGGAACAGGCGCTCCACGAGGAAGTTCTTTCGCAACTCCGCAGTCGTTGCCGTCTCAACCGTGGACGGCGATGCGGAGTACCTGACTTCGATCAAAACTTTCTCCTCGTTTGTGAACCGCGTTCCGCTACGTGAACTGAGCGACCATACCTATCGCTCCGATCACAGGTCAAGGGGCTGAAGTCTGTTCTTCTATGTGAACTGTGGTTTAGTGTTGGACGCCGGGCGCACACGCACCGTTGATGAGGAGGCCTCGGGTGGACACGGACAAAACGGCTGCAACCTCGCAGGTGAAGTCGGCTGCACGGGTCCTCGACGTCCTGGACGACATCGCCGCCCACGGCCCCGGCACCCAACTGCAGCTGGCCACCCGCCTGGGCATCCCGAAGAGCAGCCTGCACGCGCTCCTGCGCACCATGTGCGCCCGCGGATGGCTGGACACCGACCAGACCGGCAGCGTCTACCGGCTCGGCGTGCACACACTCACGGTGAGCTCCGCGTACATCGACGGCGACCCGGTCCTGTCGCGCGCCAGTGCCGTGATGGACGAGATCGCGGCCGCCACCGAGGAGACCGTGCACCTGGGCCGCCTGGAAGGCGCCGAGGTCATCTACACCGCCAAGCGCGAGTCCAAGCATCCGTTGCGCATGTACTCGGCGGTCGGCCGGCGCCTTCCCGCCTACAGCACGGCGCTCGGCCGGGCGATGCTCGCCGAGATGCCCGAGGACGTCCGCGAGCCGCTCGTCCCCCACCAGATCAAGGCCATCACCACCCAGACGACCACGGACCGGGACGCCCTGCTGGCGATCATCGAAAAGGCCGCCCAGGTCGGCTACGCGGAGGAGAGCGAGGAGTCCTGCCTGGGCGTGCGCTGCTTCGGCGTCGCGCTGCCCTTCTCCCGCCGGTCGGTCGACGCGCTGAGCGTCGCGGTCCCGATCAGCCGGCTCAAGCACGGCCGGGAGGACTTCATCATCGAGACCCTGCTGAGCGTGAAGGCCCGCCTGTCGGCGATGCGCGACAACAGTCTGGTGCGCTGACGCACTCCCACACACGACGATGGGGCCGACCCGGCTGCGGGTCGGCCCCATCGCGTATGAGCGGCGGCCTCAGCGACCTCGGCGATCTCAGCGCTTCTCGAGCGCGGCGACCACGCCGGCGCGGGAGGCGTCCTCCCGGCCCGCGAGCGTGTCGGCCGAGGCCGCTTCCGACACCCACACGACCACCCTGGGCGACATCACGGTGCGGGCCTCCCTCACCCCGCTCACCCGCGGCCCCAACACCGTCACCCTCCGGCTGAGCTCCCCGGCCGGCGAACCCGCCGAGGGCGTCGCCCCGCCGGTGGTGCGCCTGTCGACCGACGGGACGACGCTCGGCGACATCCCGCTGACCCAGGTGTCGGCGGGCCTCTACACGGCGCAGGTCGTGCTCCCGGTGTCCGGGACGTGGCGGATGCAGGTGTCCCTGCGGGTCACCCAGTTCGCCAACCCCGTGGACGAGCTGGAGTTCATCGTCAGAGGTTGACCGCGCCGGTCTTCTTCACTGCGCGGTCCGCCCGTGCCTGGCTACCGCCCTGGACGTAGATGTCCTCGGCCTGGCGTAGCAGCGACGCCTCGTCGCCGCACCGAGCCCGGGCACAGGCAACCAGCGCGTCCGCTTCCAGCATCCGGTACCCGCCCCGGCGAGCCAGCCGCAACGCCTCTCGTGCGGCGTCCATCGCCGTCGCGAGCGCCCCCTCGTGCAGGTGCACGGCCACCAGCCCGATCAGGGCGCGGCACTGCAAGTAGGGCGCGGCGACCGCCGTCGCGAGCTCGTGACCCTCTCTGATGCACGCCGCCGCCTCATCGGGCGATCCGGCCTCGAACAGGAGAGCGCCGATGCTCACCAGAACATCCGCTTCCGAGGGCCGGTCCTGGTTGGCCCGGGTCAGTTCCAGGGCGGTGCGAGCCATCTCGATCACCGAGCCGTCCGTCGGGCCGACGGCCGACTCCAGCAATGCGAGTTGCACGAGCATCGCACCCTTCCCATACCGGGAGCCGATCTGCTCGTAGATCTCGGCGCTGCGCTCCAGCTGGATCCGCGCCTCGGCGTATCGGCCCATCTCCCGCAGCACCAGGCCGAGATTGAGCCGGTTGACTCCTTCGCCGTCCACGTTGCCACCGTGCTCGTTGAGCCGCAGCGCATCGGTGAGGTACTCGGCCGCCAGTGCCAGCTGACCCAGCTCCCAGCACATCATGCCGAGGTCGTTGACCGTCACCGCCTCCACATACTGGTGATGATGCTCCCGGCAGACGGTGAGTGCGTCGAGGTACGCCGCGCGGGCCGCCTCCGGCTCACCCAGCGCCAAGTGGACCAGGCCGATGTTGTGATTCAGGTAGCCGACGGCCTCCGACCAGCCGACCGACTCGGCCAGCGTCAGCCCGAGGCGGTACTGCCGCAGCGCTTCCTGGAAGTCGCCGATGGACCACGCCGCCTGGCCCAGCGTCTGGTGCATGGCAGCCTGCGCCTGGTGATCGTCGCACGCGCGGGCCGCGTCGAGCCCGGCCTGGCCGGTCGCGAACCAGGGCGCGGCGAGTCGCGTACTGAAGAAGTAGCCCCGCAGCTGATCGGCCAGCATCCAGGCGAGTGGGCGCGGACCCCGCTTCGCCACGTGTTCGACGATCGCGACGATCTGCGGCATCTCCACCTCGATCCAGGCCATCACGGCGGCCGGATCGGCGAACCGGTCGGCGACACGGTCCGGACTCGGCAGACGCACCATGTTGGGATGCTGGCGCTGGGCCGCTTCGGCCACCCGGTCGGCGTAGTGGGCGTACAGCCGGTCGATCGCGCCGGCCTGGGCGGTCGGCCCGTCGTCGGCCGCCGAGAGGTTGCGGGCATAGAGCCGCAGCAGGTCGTGCAGGACATACCTACCCGGCGACGGCGCCTGGAGCAGGCTGCTGTCGACCAGGTCGTCGAGGAGATCCTCGGTGTCCCGCTCGGTCCGGCCGAGCAGCGCCGCGGCCGCCGGGACGGACCAGGAATTGATCGGGTCCAGCGCCAGCAGCCGGAACGCCTGTGCGGCGGGCTCCGAGAGGTCCTGATAGCTGAGCCGCAGGCTGGCGGCCACCTGCAGATCCCCTGCCCGCAGCTCGTCGAGCCGGCGCACCTCGTCGTCGAGGCGGCGGGCCAGGGTGTCGACCGTCCAGTTGGGACGGCTGGCGAGCCGGGCGCCGGCGATGCGGATGGCGAGAGGCAGCCGTCCGCACAGCCGGACCACCGTCGCCGCCGCGGCGGGGTCCGCCAGCACCCGGGACGGGCCTGCGATCTTGGCGAACAGGTCGACCGCGTCCTCGACGGGCATGGTCTCCAGATCGACGGCGGTCGCGGCCTCCAGGTCCACCATCCGGCGGCGGCTGGTGACGATCACGCCGCAACCACCCCAGCCCGGCAACAACGGCCGGACCTGGCGGGCGTCGCGGGCGTTGTCCAGCACGATCAGCAGACGCCGCACCGCGACCGTGGTCCGGAACAGCGCCGAACACTCCGCCTCGTCGGTCGGGATCGACGCCGCCTCCACACCCAGTCCGCGCAACGCCTGGCTGAGCACGTCGACGGGGCGCGCCGGATCGGCTCCGTCGCCGCGCAGATCCGCGTAGAGGTGACCGTCCGGGAAGTCGGCCCGCATGAGATGCGCGGCCTGCAGGGCGAGGCTGGTCTTGCCCACTCCGCCCGGGCCGGCGATCGTGCAGATCCTCACCGGGATCGGGACCGGCGCCGCCACGTCGTTGCGCATCAACTCGCACAACAGCCGTAGCTGCGCCGTCCGACCGGTGAAGTCACCGACCGGTGCCGGGACCTGGAACGGCCGGACTCGATCGGCCGCCGGTCCGGTCACGTCCGTCGACGGGGGCGATGGCAGCTGGGGCGGGACCGACGGGGGCAGGACCGATGGGGGCGGTGGCGGCTGGGGCGGGATCGACGGGGGCGGTGGGGCCGGTGGGGGTGATGGCTGCGGGGGTACGGCAGGTGCCTGCTCGCGGGCCGGCGACGCCCGCCAGCCGTCGATGGTCTGCCGTGGCTCGCGGCGCCAGTGCTGGCGCAGCACCCGGCGATGGAATTCGGCGAGCTCCGGCCCGGGGTCGATGCCCAGGTCGTCGGCGAGCCGCGCACAGATCTGCGCGTAGGCCGCCAGGGCTGTCGCCTGGAGACCGCCGGCCGCCAGTGCGAGGATCATCCGCCCCCACAGCGGCTCGTGCAGCGGATGCGCGTCGCTCAGCGCCCGCAACATCGCCAACGACCGTTCGTGCCGGCCGACCTGGTCGGCGAGGTCGGCATGTCGCAGCACGGCCATGATGCGCTCGTCGGTCAGGGCCACCGCCCGCGGATGCGTGGCCAGCGCGGCGACGTCGCAGACCGCCTCGGTGCGCCACAATGCGAGGGCGTCGTCGAGGAGATCCAGGGCGGCCGCAGGCTCCGCGGCACGGGCCCGCGAGACCAGCTCGCGAAAGTGCAACAGATCCAGCTGATCGGCACCGGCGCGCAACATGTACCCGCCGGGCACGGAGCGGAGCATGGACGTCTGGTCCGAGTCGGCCGCGACCGGTCCGAGGAGGTGACGCAGTCGCGTCACGTACGTCTGGATGAGGTTGACGGCCGATTCTGGTGGCGCGGAGGGCCACAGCAGGTCGATCAGCTCGGTGCGCGGCACCGCCTCGTTCGGGGTCAGGGCCAGGCGGCCCAGCAGACTTCGCTGCCGGTCGGCGCCGAACCGCCGGTCGGCGCCGCCGCGACGCACCACCAGCGGGCCGAGGATGAGCACACGGACCGAAGCATCGGGCATCTCGCCGGCCGGGCTGCCCGGAGACGCCGGCCGCACCGCCGCCCGCTGGAACGCCGCGGCGTCCTCCCCGGTCAACCTCAACGCCTCGCACAGCCGGCGCACCGAGCCCGGGTGCGGATGCGAGGTGCGTCGCTGCTCGAGGTCGCGAACCGTCGCCACGCTCACCCCGGACAGCAGTGCGAGCTCGCGCTGGGTGAGCGCCGCCATCTCCCGCGACATTCGGAGCAGATCGCCGAAGGGCACAGCCCCGGTATCGCCCATGCGCTTCACGCCCGCCCCCGTGGTCATCGTCGCAAGTGAATTCATCCTAGTACGGGTCTGGTACGGGTGGTGCCCCGCAAGTTCCGCGGTCCGTACCCGTCCTGGCATGCGCGAACGCGATACGAGACCGGTACGGGCACCGCCGGGTACAGCCGGCGTCCAGTACCGAGCCGAATGCTGTGAGCACCGCCGGCGAAGGGGACCGGCGGGGACGGCCACAACTTCGGAAGGGCTCGACATGACCATGGGAATTCGCGACCGCACCCGCCGCGCGCTGCTGGTTGCCGGCGGCCTTGCCTTCGCTCTCGCCGCCTCGCTCGTCGTCGGTGCGGGTGCGGCACGTGCCGCGCCCAGCCCACCGGCGCCCGACCAGGTGCCGCCTGCGCTCTCTGCCGTCACCTGCGGATACAACGGTGCCGACAACAAGTGGATGCCCCGATCCATGGCGGTGACCCGGGCACGGAGTTGGATCGGCAAGACGCCGTACAGCCAGAGCAGGTGCTACCGCAACAGCTACGGCGACTACCGCACCGACTGCTCCGGCATGGTCGCGATGGCCTGGGGCCTCGGCGGACAGGGAAGCGACTGGTGGACCGGCAACCTCGACGAGGTCAGCACCCCGATCCCGGCGTCGCAGCTGGCCGCCGGCGACGCCCTGCTCTATCACGACGGCACCTCGAACGGCAGCCACGTGGCGCTGTTCGTGTCGTGGAAGGACAGCTCGCACACCCAGCCGATCGTGGTGCAGGAGACCGGCTCCGTCGACAACACCATCGAGGGCGTCCCGACCAACTTCAACTGGCGCAACTACACCCCGGTGCGGTACGACCGCATCGTCGAGGATCAGCCGCCGGCGGTGTCGCGTCCGCGGCCGGGTTCGGGTCTGGTCCGTTGGGGCGACCAGCTGCAGGGCTTCGAACGTCGTGCCGACAACACGCTGCAGCACGTCTGGTGGAACGGCACCGCATGGACCAGCGAGACCTTGTTCCCGACGATGAGTCTGGCCGGACGGCCGGTGGCACTGATCGACTCGGCGAACTGGATCCAGGTGTTCGCCCGCGGCACCGACAACACCCTCCAACACGTCTGGTGGAACGGCACCACCTGGAACCGGGAAACCCTCCCGGGCGGCGCCGGACTGGCCGGCGACCCTGCCATCTCCATCGACTCGGCGAACTGGATCCAGACCGTCACCCGCGCCACCGACGGCACCCTGCAACACATCTGGTGGAACGGCACCGCATGGAACCGGGAAACGCTTCCGGGCGGCGCCGGACTGGCCGGCGACCCCGCGATCTCCATCGACTCGGCGAACTGGATCCAGACCGTCATCCGCGGCACCGACGGCACCCTGCAGCACATCTGGTGGAACGGCACCGCATGGAACCGGGAAACCCTTCCCGGAGGCGCCGGACTCGCCGGCGACCCCGCCATCTCCATCGACTCGCTCAACTACATCCAGACCGTCACCCGCGGCACCGACAACACCCTGCAGCACATCTGGTGGAACGGCACCGCCTGGAACCGCGAAACCCTCCCGGGCGGCGCCGGACTCGCCGGCGACCCCGCCATCTCCATCGACTCACTCAATTTCGTCCAGACCGTCATCCGCGGTACCGACGGCACCCTCCAGCACGTCTGGTGGAACGGCACCGCGTGGAACCGCGAGACGCTCCCGGGCGGCGCCGGACTCGCCGGCGACCCGACCATCACTCTCGACTCGATCAACTTCATCCAGACCGTCACCCGCGGTGCCGACGGCACCCTGCAGCACATCTGGTGGAACGGGTCCACCTGGAACCGCGAAACCCTGCCCTCCTGACCCACACCGCCCGGCGTCCCGCACCGCGGGACGCCGGGCGTCCGTCATCCGGGCCACCGAACCTCAGCAACTGTTTAGGAGTTCCTCATGACCGACCAATTCACGGGTAGCCGGCGACGATCGCTGCGGACCTTGCTCGTGCCGCTCGCCGCGTCACTCGCCATCGCCACGCTGTCGGCCACGCCGGCCGCAGCCGCCGAAACCAACGGTCACGCCGCCGCCGGTCGCGTCCCCGGCACCGCCGCTCCCCCGTCGCTGAGTGCGGCTGCCGTGCCGCCGGGCTACCCGATCACCGGCGTCGACGTCTCAAACCACCAAGGCGGCATCAACTGGTCGAGCGTCGCCGGCTCGGGGCAGCGGTTCATGTACGCCAAGGCCAGTGAGGGCCTGACGTTCACCGACTCGTACTTCGCCGCCAACTACGCCAATGCCAAGGCCAACGGCCTGTACGCCGGCGCGTACCACTTCGCCCGTCCGGACCGTGGTGGTGGAACCGCCCAGGCCGACTACTTCCTGGATCGGGCCCGGTATGCGGCCGACGGGCGGACCTTGCCGCCGATGCTCGACATCGAGTGGCCCTGGGAGGGTTCCGGCAGCACCTACCCCTGCTACGGAATGAACCCCGGCCAGATGGTCGCCTGGATCAACGACTTCGTCGCCCGGGTCCGCGAGCGCACCGGCCGGCCGACCATGATCTACACCAGTGCCAGCTGGTGGAATCCGTGCACCGGCAACAGCGGCGCGTTCGCGGATCAGCCGCTGTTCGTCGCGCGCTACGCCAGCTCGCCCGGCACGCTGCCGGCCGGCTGGAGCCGGTGGGCGCTGTGGCAGTACACCGACCAGGCGAGCGTGCCCGGCATCAGCGGCAATGTCGATCACAATGTCTTCAACGGCTCGACCGCCGACCTGGCCGTCCTGGCGGGCGGCACAGCGGCGGTGTCGCGGCCGCGGCCGGGTTCGGGTCTGGTCCGGTGGGGCGACCAGCTGCAGGGCTTCGAACGTCGTGCCGACAACACGCTGCAGCACGTCTGGTGGAACGGCACCACCTGGACCAGCGAGACCTTGTTCCCGACGATGAGTCTGGCCGGACGGCCGGTGGCACTGATCGACTCGGCGAACTGGATCCAGGTGTTCGCCCGCGGCACCGACAACACCCTCCAGCACGTCTGGTGGAACGGCACCACCTGGAACCGGGAAACCCTCCCCGGCGGCGCCGGACTGGCCGGCGACCCTGCCATCTCCATCGACTCGCTCAACTACATCCAGACCGTCACCCGCGGCACCGACGGCACCCTGCAACACATCTGGTGGAACGGCACCGCCTGGAACCGCGAAACGCTCCCGGGCGGCGCCGGACTGGCCGGCGACCCCGCGATCTCCATCGACTCGGCGAACTGGATCCAGACCATCACCCGCGCCACCGACGGCACCCTGCAACACATCTGGTGGAACGGCACCACCTGGAACCGGGAAACACTTCCGGGCGGCGCCGGACTGGCCGGCGACCCCGCGATCTCCATCGACTCGCTCAACTACATCCAGACCGTCACCCGCGGCACTGACGGCAGCCTCCAGCACGTCTGGTGGAACGGCACCGCCTGGAACCGCGAAACGCTCCCGGGCGGCGCCGGACTGGCCGGCGACCCTGCCATCTCCATCGACTCGGCGAACTGGATCCAGACCGTCATCCGCGGTACCGACGGCACCCTGCAACACATCTGGTGGAACGGCACCAACTGGAACCGCGAAACCCTCACCGGCGGCGCCGGACTCGCCGGCGACCCTGCCATCACTCTCGACTCGCTCAACTACATCCAGACCGTCACCCGCGCCACCGACGGCACCCTCCAGCACATCTGGTGGAACGGCACCACCTGGAACCGCGAAACCCTGCCCTCCTGACCCCACACCGCCCGGCGTCCCGAACCACGGGACGCCGGGCGTCCGGTGTCACGCGAACGCGGCGGCGACCGTCTCCGCGGCGACCAGACCCGTCACGAACGCGTGGGCCAGGCCGTTGCCCGGCAGGTAGGTGTCGGGGCCGTCGCCCGAGATGCCGGCGGCGGCGCCGCCGGCCGCGAACAGGCCGGGGATCGGGTCGCCGCCGGGGCGCACGACGCGGGCGGCGGTGTCGATCGTCATGCCGCCCTGGGTGTGCACCAGGCCGCTGGAGACGGCCGGGGCGTAGTACGGCGGGTGCAGCCGGCGCCGGGGGGCGGCGCGGCCGAGCCAGCAGGGGCCGTCCACGGCGGCGTTGTAGCGCTCGACCTCGTCCGTCAGCGCGGCGGCGGTCGTGAGCCGGCCCGACCCGATGCTCGGCGAGGTCCCGGTCGCCTTCGTCACCGCCCGTCCCGGCGAGGAGGTGTCGGTCGCCGCCGCCGCCCATCGCTGCGAGGAGCTGCTCACCCCGTACAAACGCCCCCGCGAGATCCGTGTCGTGGCGGAGCTGCCGCGGTCCACGTTGGACAAGGTGGCCAAGGCGACGCTCCGCCGCCAGCTCCTGGCCGAGGCGGGCACCGATGAGTAGCGGACCCCGCGCGGGCGTGCGGTGGTCGAGCTGGCCGGCATCGGGCCGGGACCGTTCGCCGTCATGCTGCTCGCCGACATGGGCGCCACCGTCGTCCGCGTCGACCGGACCGGCGGGCCCAACCCCGACTACACGCCCAACCCGGTGATCGAGCGGGGACGGCGGTCGATCGCGGTGGACCTCAAGACCGGCGCCGGCCTCGCGGTCCTCCTCGACCTGGTCGCGGCGGCCGACGTCCTGGTCGAGAGCTACCGCCCGGGGGTCGCCGAACGCCTCGGCTTCGGCCCCGACGCCTGCCACGCGCGCAACCCGGCCCTCGTCTACGGCCGGCTCTCCGCCTGGGGGCAGAGCGGGCCGCTGGCCCACGTCGCCGGCCACGACATCAACTACATCGCCATGTCCGGCGCGCTGCACAGCATCGGACGCGCCGGCGAGCCGCCCGTCCCGCCGCTCAACCTGATCGGCGACTTCGGTGGCGGGGCCGCGTCGCTCGCGTTCGGGATCGTCTGCGCGCTGTGGGAGGCGAGGGGCTCGGGGCGCGGGCAGGTCGTGGACGCCAACGTGCTGGAGTCGACCGCCGGCCTGATGGGGCTCGTCCACGGGCTGCGGGCCCAGGGCCGCTGGTCCGGCGAGCGGGCCTCGAACCTGCTCGACGGCGGGTGCCCCTACTACGACGTCTACACCTGCGCCGACGGCCGGTGGGTCGCCTTCGGCGCCATCGAGGAGCGGTTCTACCGCAACGCGCTCGCCGTCCTCGGCGGAGCCGACGAGGAGCTGCTCAACGCGCACAAGGACCGGGAACGGTGGCCGGCGCTCCGGGCCTTCCTCACGGATGCGTTCAGGTCCCGGACGAGAGACGAATGGGCCCTGGCGTTCGACGGCGTCGACGCGTGCGTCACGCCAGTGCTCGATCTCGACGAGGCCCGTCTCCATCCGCAGAGCGCCGCCCGGATGTCGTACGTCCCGATCCCTGACAGCGACCATCACCAGCCGAGCGTGGCGCCGCGCTTCTCCAGGAGCAGCACCCCTGTCCCGCCGCTCGGGTCGGGTCCGGGCGCCGACACCAGGAGCGTGCTGGCGGGCATCGGCTATCCGCGGTCGAAGATCGATCAGCTGCTGGCCGGCGGGGCCGTCGCCGGACGGTGAGCGCGAGGTGCCCCGTGCGGCCGGGCCGCACGGGGCACCCATCGGTCACCGGCGCCGCAGGGACCACATCTGCGCGGGGCGTTCGAGCTCGACGGCGACGTCCCACGACACCCCGCCCGAGGTCGTCTCGCGGCGGAAGTTCGCGACCATGCGCCGCGCCAGCTCGGGGTCCCGGGCCACGCGCCGCGCCATGGTCAGGGCCTGCTCCTCGACCTCGCCGTCGTCGTACGCCGCCCAGGCCAGCCCGAGCGCGACCGCGCGCTCGCCGTCGACCTCGTCGCCGAAGAGACCGAGCGCGGACGCCGCCTCGCGGCCGGCCACCCGGGCGAGGAGGGTGTAGTGACCGCCGCCGGGGTGGATGCCGATCTGGGCGAAGCCGGGCAGGAACCGGGCGGTGCGGGAGACGATGCGCAGGTCGGTCGCCAGCGCCAGGTTGAGGCCGGCGCCGACGGCCGCGCCCCGCACTGCGGCGACGGTCGGCACGCCGACCGAGCCGACGGTCGTGAACGCCTGGTAGACCGTCTCCAGGTTGCGATAGGCGCCGTCCTCCGCCGGGTCCCGGCCCGCATCGGCGAGCACACTGCGGACCGCGCCGGCGCAGAAGTGGGCGCCGCCGCTGACCACGATCGCGCCCACGGACCTGTCGGCCTCGGCGGTGCGTGCCGCGTCGGTCAGCTCCCGCGACATCTCGACCGACAGGGCGTTGCGCCGGTCGGGCGCGTCGAGGGTGATGCGGGCGACGCCGTCGCCGACCTCGTAGCGGATCTCGGTCATGCGCGAACCTCCTCGGTCTCCTGGCCGGAACGGCCCGTGGTGATCAGTGTCCACAGCCCGTCGTGGCCGGCGGACGCCGCCAGGTGGGTGATGGTCTCGTCCCAGTGGTGCACCGATCCGTACTCGCCGCGCCGGACGAGGATCGGCAGGGTCAGGGTGTGCAGCTCGTGCTCCAGGGTGGTGCCGATGGCGCCGACGACCTGGTGCGCCCCGCGGACGACGACGGAGGAGGCGTGGCCCGCACAGGACTTGGCCACGCCGACCGCGAAGAGCATCCCGGGGTCCTGCCAGTCCGACGCCACCGCGCGGGCGACCGCGGCGTCCGTCGCGGCCCGGGCCAGCGCGGTCTCCGCGGCGATGTCCGTCACGAGGTGCTGCATGGCCTGGAACCTGCCGATCGGGCGGCCGAACTGGACCCGCTCGTTGGCGTGCGCCAGCACCACCTCCAGGACCCGTTCCATCGCGCCGGCGACCTGCGCCGTGCGGGCCAGGGCGCCGCGCAGGTGGAACTGCTCGGCGACCGCCGGCGGCACCTCGACGCCCGCCGCGAGGTCGGCGTGGTCGAACCGCACCGTGTCGGACGGCTCGCCCGCGAGGTTGCGGCGCTCGTCGACGGCGAGCCGCGCGGCGGGCACGTCGGCGACCAGCCACCGGTCACGGTCGTCCCGCCAGAGTGCCACCACGGCGTCCGCGGAGCGCGCCCACGGCACGTCGGCGGCGGCGCCCGCGGGGTCGGGCCGGCACACCGTGCGCAGCGCGCCGTCGTGGGGCAGCCCGGCGGTGTCGAGCAGCCACGCGCCGAGCACGTCGTGCTCGGCGAGCGGCACCGGCGCGGCGGCGCCCGCGGCGACCGACAGCAGGGCGGCGGCCTCGGCCCAGCTCGCGCCGCTGCCGCCGCTCGCCTCCGACGCCGACAGCCGCGTCAATCCGAGGTCGTCGAGCTGCCGCCACAGGTCGCGGTCCAGGTCGGCGTCCGCCTGCCGGGGCGGTCGTTCCTTGCGGTACCGGCCGAAGATGTCATTGAGCAGCGCGACGACGTCGGGGTCCGCGACCACCGGCGTCACGAGCTCGGTCGGGCGATCGGTCATCAGCGCAGCCCCAGTCCTCGTGCGATCACACCGCGGAGCACCTCGTTCGTGCCGCCGCGCAGGGTGAATCCGGGCCGTTGCAGCACCGCCGAGCGCAGCAGCCGGACCAGCTCCTCGTCGCCGGGCGCCCGGCCGGTCCCGATGAGCATGTCGACGTAGTCGGCGATGTCGCCCTCCCCCGTCGTGCCGAGCACCTTGACCAGCGCGGCGGCGGTGTCTGCGTCGGCGTGTTCCTCCAGTGCGGTCGACACGGCGAACGACATCTGGTGCAGCACGGCCGTCCGGGCGACGTGCCGGCCCAGACCGGCGTCGCGCGGCAGCCGGCCGTCGGCCATCGCCGAGGCGGTCGCCGCGAGCAGCCGGTACGTCGACAGGATGCGCTCGGGCCCGCTGCGCTCGAAGCCGAGCTCGGAGGTCACCTGCCGCCACCCGTCGCCGATCGCCCCGAGCACCCGGTCGTCGGGGACGAAGACCCCGTCGAGGTGGACCTCGTTGAAGTGGTGGTCGCCGCCCATCGAGACGATCGGCCGGATGTGCACCTCGGGCGCGTGCAGGTCGACGATGAACTGGGACAGGCCGTCGTGGCGGCGCGCCGGGTCCAGCGGCGCGGAGCGGGCCAGGGCGAAGAACGCGTCGGCGTGGTGCGCCCCGCTGGTCCACACCTTCGTGCCGGTGAGCCGCCACCCCGCGTCGACCCGCTCCGCGCGGGTCCGCACGCTGGCGAGGTCCGAGCCGGAGTCAGGCTCGCTCATCCCGATGCCGAAGAAGATCTCGCCCCGGCTGATGCCCGGGAGGTAGGCGTGTTTCTGCTCCTCGGTGCCGTACTTCAGCAGCGACGGGCCGATCTGGCGCTCGGCGATCCAGTGCGCGGCGACCGGAGCACCGGCGGCGAGCAGCTCCTCGGTGACGACGAACCGCTCGAGGAAGGTGCGTTCCTGGCCGCCGTACCGCCTGGGGATGACCATGCCCAGCCAGCCGCGGGCGGCGAGCCGGCGGGTGAACTCGACGTCCCAGCTGGTGACCCACGTGTCGACGCGCGGCACGAACGCCCTGGTGGCGATCTCCTCGGCGAGGAACCGCCGCACCTCGGCGCGCAGTTCGGTGAGCGCCGGCCCCTCGATGCCGCCGGCGGGAACGAGGCTCATCCTTCGGCCGGTGGGCGGCGCATGATCATGCCGGTGCGCTTGCAGAGGCAGACCACCTCGTCGCGCTGGTTGTAGCCGCGGTGCTCGAACCACACGATGCCGCGGGTCGGGTCGCTCTTCGACTCGCGCTTGTCGAGGATCGTCGTCTCGGCGCGCAGGGTGTCGCCGTGGAAGACCGGGTTCGGGAACTCGATGAGCGTGTATCCGAGGTTGCCCAGCGACGTGCCGAAGACCAGGCCGGGCACGGTCATGCCGCCGATGAGCCCGACCGTGTAGAGGCTGTTGACCAGGCGCTGGCCGTACGGCAGCGTCTTGGCGTACTCGGCGTCGAGGTGCAGCGGCGCGACGTTCATCGTCAACGACGTGAAGAGCACGTTGTCCATCTCGGTGACCGTGCGGGTGAGCTCGTGCTTGAACTGCGCCCCGATCTCCATCTCCTCGAAGTACAGACCCTTGAGCGTCATGCGTGCTGCCCCTCTCCCTCGGCGGCCGGTGCCGCGTCGAACTCCGTGACCTGCTCGGCGCGCGCCAACCATTCGGTCGCCTTGTCGACGTGCGCCTTGTCGATGTGGCGGCCGCGGTAGACGGCCGCACCGCTGCCGGCGTCGGCCGCCGCCCGGTACGCCTCGACGAGCCCTCGGTAGAAGGCGATGTCCTCCGGCGACGGGCCGAACGCCTGGTTGATGACGTCCACGTGGGACGGGTGGATGGCGATCTGCCCGCGGAAGCCGATCTGGCGGCCCTGGTCGCAGAAGGCCCGCAGCCCGTCGAGGTCGTGGATGCGTTCCCACAGCCCGGTCATCGCGTGCACCCCGGCGACGCGGCAGGCGAGCAGCACGCGCGCCCGGTGGGCGAGCGTCTCCAGCCCCTGCGGGGTCCACTCGAAGCCGATCTCCCGCGCGACGTCGGCGTGCTCGGCGGTCGAGCCGAGGATGATCCCGATCCTCGGGGTCGACGCGGCGATCGCCTCGACGTTCGCGAACGCCTTCGCGGTCTCCATGGGGATCGCGAGGCCGACGTCGCTGACGCCGTTGCGCTGCTCGAACCACTCGACGAGCGTGTCGAAGCGCAGCGCGTCGGCGGCGTCCTCGATCTTCGGCGCGAAGATCCCGTCGACGCCGGGCACCATCACCGCTTCGAGATCGAATCCGGTCATCCCGGTCGGCAGGCCATTGACCCGCACGAGGACGCCGATGTTCGGCTTGAGCCGCTTGGCGCGGCCGACCGACTCGGCGACCACGGCCCGCGCCGCTTCCTTCTCCCCCGCCGGGACGGCGTCCTCCAGGTCGAGACAGATCGCGTCCGCGCCGGCGCGGATCGCCTTCTCCACCCAGGTCGGGCGGTGTCCCGGCAGGAACAGCATTGATCGGTACGGTCGCAGCATCGTCGGCTGGGCTCCCCACATCGTCCCGCGCCCGGGCGTTCCCAAGGCGTCGACCGGACGGTATGCTACGTATCATAATCATGAATTGCCAAGTTGGGGAGGTCGCCACGTGGTCGACATGTTGAGCGCCGAGGCCGAGCGGGACATCCGCGAGGGCGTGCGGGCGGTCCTGAAGGACTTCCCGGACGAGTACTGGATGCGCAAGGACAGCGACCATGAGTTCGCCTGGGACTTCTACCACGCGATGGCGAAGGCGGGCTGGCTCGGCATCTGCACCCCGGCCGAGTACGGCGGCGGCGGCGCCGGCGTGCAGGAGGCGGCGCTGCTCATCGAGGAGGTCGCCGGCAACGGCGGCGGTCTCAACGCGGCGACGATGGTCCAGGTGGCGCTCTTCGGGCTGGAGCCGGTCGTCAAGTACGGCAGCGACGCGCAGCGGCAGCGCTTCCTTCCCGCGGCGGCGGCCGGCGAGCTGCAGGTCTGCTTCGGGGTCACCGAGCCCGACGCCGGCACCGACACGACGAGCATCACGACGTTCGCCAAGAAGGTCGACGGCGGCTACCTGGTGAACGGCCGCAAGATCTTCATCTCCCGCGCGGAGCAGGCCGACCGCGTGCTGCTCATCACCCGTACCACGCCCAAGAAGGACGTCGAGAAGTCGACGCAGGGCATGACGCTCTTCCTCGCGCCGATGGACCGCGCGCACATCGACGTCCAGCCCATCCCGAAGCTGGGGCGCAACGTCGTGTCCACGAACACGCTCTTCATCGACGACCTGTTCGTGCCCGAGGAGGACCGCATCGGCGAGGAGGGCCAGGGCTTCAAGTACCTGCTGGCCGGCCTCAACGCCGAGCGCATCATCGTCGCCTCGGTCTGCCTCGGCATCGGCCGCGCCGCACTGCGCCGCGCGGTGGAGTACACGAAGGAGCGGGTGGTGTTCGGCCGCCCCATCGGGATGAACCAGGGCGTGCAGTTCCCCCTCGCCGACTCGCTCGCCAAGCTCGACGCGGCCGAGCTGCTGATCCGCAAGGCCGCCTGGCTCTACGACAACGGGCTGCCGTGCGCCAAGGAGGCGAACGAGGCCAAGTACCTCACGTCGGAGTGGGCCTTCGAGGCCGCCGACCGGGCCATCCAGGTGCACGGCGGATACGGCTACACGAAGGAGTACCACGTCGAGCGCTACTGGCGGGACGTCCGCATCGAGCGGATCGCGCCGATCGCCAACGAGCTCGTCCTCGCCTACCTGGGCGAGAAGGTGCTCGGCCTGCCCAGGTCGTACTGAGGAGGCCGCGTGCTACCGGAGATCTACCTCTGCGCCTCGATGGTGAACGAGGCGTCCTTCGACGAGCGCCTGGCGGCGGCCTCCGCCGCCGGGTATCACGGCATCGGGCTGCGTCCGGCCCACGTCAAGGACGACCGCGCCGCGGGCCGCACCGACGCCGACCTGCGGGCCCGGCTGGACGAGCACGGCCTCGAGGTGATCGAGGTCGGCTTCGCGGCCGGCTGGTGGGCCGACGGCGAGCAGGGCGCCCGGGCGGTGGCGCACGAGCGGGCGCTCTACGAGCTGGCCGAGGCCGTCGGCGCCCGGCACGTCCTGTTCATCACCGGCGCTGTCGACCTGCCCCCCAAACAGGCCCTTGAGCTGCTCGCCGAAAGGTTCGCGGCGGTCTGCGACCGGGCCGCCGGGCACGGGCTGAAGGTCGCTCTGGAGTGCCTGCCGTGGACCGGCGTCCCGGACCTCGGCCTCGGCTGGGACCTGGTGCGGCAGGCCGGCCGCGGCAACGGCGGCATCGTGCTCGACACCTGGCACCTGCGGCGGGGTGGCACCACCGACGACATGCTGCGGGCGATCCCGCCCGAGCGGATCCTCACGATCCAGATCAGCGACGGCCGGCACGAAGTCGTCGGCGGCCACCTCGACGACACCTTCCAGCGCCGCGAGCTGCCGGGTGAGGGCGAGTTCGACCTCGCCGGGCTGATGCGCCTGGTCGAGTCGCTGGGCGTCACGGCACCGGTCGGTGTCGAGGTCCTCAGCGAGCGGATGCGGGCGCTGCCGGTGCCCGAACGCGCCCGGCTCGGCCTCGAGGCCACCCGCGCCGTCCTCGCCGCCGCCCGCGCCACTCACTGAGGCCGCCGCCCGGCGCCCTTCCCGTCAAGGGCGCCAGGCGGCGACGGCGGTGCCGAGGTCGATAGCCGCAGTGTCCCGGGCGGTGCCGCGCGGGGCGGCCGGGGTGCGGGCGAAGCGGGGCGACGGAGCCGGCTGGACGACGCCGTCGACGGTCACGAACGCGTCGCGGGCCATGGCCTGCGGGTGTGCGGCGGCCTCGGCGAAGGACAGGACGGGCGAGACGCAGGCATCCCGGCCCGCGAAGATCTCGACCCACTCGTCGCGGGGACGGGCGGCGACGCGGCCGGCGATCCGGGCGCGCAGGGACGGCCACGTGGCCCGGTCGTGCTGGTCTCCCTCGGCGGCCAGGCCCAGCCCGTCGAGCAGCGCCGCGAAGAACTGCGGCTCGATCGCCGCCACCGCCAGGTAGCGGTCGTCGGCGCAGCGGTACACGTCGTAGAACGGCGCGCCGCCGTCCAGGAGGTTGGACCGGCGCTCGTCGGCCCAGGTGCCGGCGCCGCGCATGGCCCACACCTTCGCGGCGACGACACCGACGCCGTCGACCATCGCGACGTCGACGACCTGCCCCCGCCCCGACACCGCGCGCTCGACGAGGGCGGCGAGGACGCCGGTGAGCAGGAACATCGACCCGCCGGCGTAGTCGCCGAGCACGGCCAGCGGCACCGGCGGCGCCGCACCGGGCTCGCCGAGCGCGCCGAGCACGCCGGTCAGGGCCAGGTAGTTGAGGTCGTGACCGGCGGCGTCCGCGAGGGGGCCGGTGCGGCCCCAGCCGGTGACCCGGCCGTACACGATGCGGGGGTTCGCCGCCGTCACCGGCTCCGGGCCGAGCCCGAGGCGCTCCATGACGCCCGGGCGGAAGCCTTCGAGCACCACGTCGGCGGCGGCCAGCAGCTCCATGACCGCGTCGCGGTCGCCGGCGGACTTGAGGTCGGCGACGACGTGCGTGCGCCCCCGCAGGACCGGGTCGAACGCGCCCGCGAGCGGCGACACGGCGCCGCCGGGACGGTCGACGCGGACGACGTCGGCGCCCAGGTCGGCGAGCATCATCGCGGCGTGCGGGACCGGCCCGAGCGCGGCCATCTCGACGACGCGGACGCCACGCAGCGGCCCACTCACGGCACGTCCCGCTCCGCGACCACGGTCAGGTGCACCGACCCGTCCGGCCGGGTGACCGTCGCGCTGAGGGTCGGGTCGTCCTCGCTGACCGCGTAGGAGAGGACGTCGCCCGGCCAGGCCGTCGACTGGAACCGGATCCGCAGGCGGCGGACGGCGGCCGTCCCGGCCCGCTCGGCGATCCGGTTCGCCGCGACGCCGGCGGCGAGCATCCCGACCGCGAAGGGCCCCGGGTAGCCGGCGGCGCAGGCGAAACCCGGGTCGTGGTGGATCGGGTTGAAGTCGCCCGACGCGCCCTGGTAGCGGACGAAGTCGGTCACGGTGAGCGGCGGCTCGTCGCCCGCGACGGGAGCGGCGGCCGGCGCCGCGGCGGCCGGCGCCGCGGCGGCCGGGCCGGCGGTCGACTCCACGGTGATCGTCACCGTCCGCATGTCGGCGACCGGCTCCGCCTCGCCCATGCGCCAGAACCGGGTCACGACGTCCGTGAACCGCATCGTCCCGCCGCGCCGCCCCGCCTTCTCGTAGGTCCGCTCGATGAACTGCCGGGCGGTCAGCACGTCGCCGGCGCGCAGCGGCCCGGCGTGGAAGACGTACTCCTGCTCGCCGTGCAGCACGGAGCGGAAGTCGCGCTCCACGCCGTGCCACGCGCTGTGCTCCGGGGCCATCCACAGCTGCGACGCCGTGAGGAAGGTCAGCGGTGCGAGCGGGTCCTCCGGCCGCAGGTGCTCCTCGCACCGCGACCGGGTCGCCCGGGCGAACTCGTGGACCTTGCCCTCCTCCACCACGAACCGGAAGGGGGCGCCGGCCGCCACCGGGGCCTGATCCGCAGGACCTTCCGTAAGCACGTCCACCTCCGTTGGGGCCGATCGATGCAGTGGGAGGGCCGCCCGGGCGGGCGGCCCTCCCGGTCGCTCAGGCGAGCGCGTCGTACGTGTCCGGGGTGACCCCGGCCTGGCGCAGCACGTTCTTCTGGACCTTCTCCGACGGGGTCCGGGGCAGCGCGTCCACGACCCGGATGAAGCGCGGCACCGCGAACGCGGGCATCCGGCGGGAGGCGAACTCGCGGATCTCGGCGGGGTCGGCCGCCCCGGTGACGACGACGCAGGCGAGCACCTCGTCCTCGCCGGCCTCGACCGGTGCCGGGACCGCGACCACCGCGCACTCGACCACGCCCGGGTGGGCGAGGATCGCCTGCTCCACCTCGTAGCTGGAGATGTTCTCGCCGCGGCGGCGCAGGGCGTCCTTGTACCGGTCGACGAAGTAGTACCACCCGTCCTCGTCGCGCCGCAGCGCGTCACCCGAGTGGAACCACAGGTTGCGCCATGCCTCGACGGTCTTCTCCGGCATGCCGTAGTAGCCGGAGCTGAGGGTCCAGGGGTACTTCGACCGCACGACCATCTCGCCGACCTCGCCGACCGGCACCTCCTCGTCGGTCTCCGGGTCGACGAGCTGGATCTCGAACCAGTCCGAGACGAGCAGCCCCGCGGCGCCCGGCGGGCGCTCCACCCCGTACGGCGAGAGGATCGGCATCGACGTCTCGGTGAGGCCGAACACCTCCACGAACGCCTCGACGCCGAACCGCTTGCGGAAGCCGTCGAGAATGCTGCTCGCGGTCGGGGCCGCGAAGATGCACCGCAGCCCGTTGTCGGCGTCGTCCGGCCGCTCCGGCTGCTTCCAGACGAAGTCCATCATGACGCCGAGGAAGTTGGTCACCGTCACGCCGCTCTCGCGCACCCAGTCGATCCACCGGCTGGCGCTGAACTTGCGACGCAGCACGAACCGGGCGCCGGCGACGAGCGCCGGGTAGGCGGCGAGCCACTGCGCGTTGCCGTGGAACAACGGCGTCGTCACCATGTACACGTCGTCGGCGGTCAGCCGGGTCAGCGCGACGTTCTCGCACGCGTCGAAGTAGAACTGCGAGTGCGGCATCGCGACGCCCTTCGACGGGCCCGTCGTGCCCGACGTGAAGAAGATGGCGCCGAGCTCGCGGCCGCGCGGCACGGGGAGCGTGACGTCGCGGCGCTCCAGGAGGTCGTCGAAGGGGTCCGCCTGCCAGCCGGCGCCGCGCAGGGTGGCCAGCGCCTCGTCCAGGTGGCCGGTGTCGATGACCCAGTAGCGCGTGATGCCCGCGCAGGCGTCGGCGACGTCGACGAAGCGCTGTGCGAACACGTCGTCGATGACCGCGCAGCGCGGGTCGCTCGTGCGCACCTGGTGGGCGAGGAAGTCGTACTCGTACGCCGTGTTGATCGGCACCTCGACGAGCCCGCCGACCATCGACCCGAACCAGGTGAAGACCAGCTTGGAGGAGTTGCCCGCCTGGATGAGCACCCGGTCGCCGACGACGAGCCCCGCGTCGAGCATCGTCGAGGCGACACTCTCACTGATGTCGAGCACCTGGGCGTACGTCCAGGTGCGCCCTTCCTCGGGTGCGTCGAGGTAGACGGCGTCCGGCCGCTCGGCCGCCTGGCCTCGCAGCACGTTGGCAAGTGTCCAGTCGCCCGGATCCTTGATCGGGATCGTCAGGTCGTTGTAGGTGAGCACGCGTCCTCCCTCGTGCGGTTGGGGTGTGGAGGGCCAGGCCCTGTGCTACGGCTGGCCGCCGTCGACGGCCAGCAGTGCGCCGGTGGTGTAGCTGGCGGCGTCGGAGGCGAGGTAGAGGGCCGCGCCGACGATCTCGTGCGGCTCACCGCCCCGCTTCGCGGCGAACGTCTCCGCCCGCCGCGCGAAGGCCTCCATGTCCCACGACCGGCTGATGTCGGTGAGGAACGTGCCGGCGACGATCGCGTTGACCCGCACGGACGGGCCGAAGGCGTGCGCGAACCCGGTGGTCAGCGCGTTCAGCGCGGCCTTCGCGGCGGCGTACGGCAGCAGCCCGGGGCGGGGACGGGTGGCGGCCGCGCTGGAGATGTTGATGACGCTGCCGCCGCGACCGGCGGCCATCCGGGTGCCGACCAGCGCGGTGAGCCGGAACGGGCCCTTGAGGTTGACGTCGAGGACCTTGTCCATCAGCGCCTCGGTGACGTTCTCGACGCCGTCGTACAGCGGCGACATGCCGGCGTTGTTCACCAGCACGTCGACCTGGCCGAACTCCTCGTAGACCCGGTCGACGAACGGCGCCAGGTCGTCCCACCGGCCGACGTGCACGCCGAGCCCGAGCGCCCGGCGGCCGGTCCGCGCGGAGAGGTCCGCCGCGTAGTCGGCGCACGCCTGGCCGTCGCGGCTGGCGATGACGACGTCGGCGCCGGCGGCGGCGAACGCCTCGACCATCGCCCGCCCGAGGCCGCGGCTGCCGCCCGTGACGATGACGACCCGCCCGGTGAGATCGAACTGCTGGTGCATGGTGGACCACCCTCCGTCAGCGGGACACGTATCCGCCGTCGACGGACAGGGCATGACCGGCGACGCCGTCGCGCTGGCTCCTTCGGCGCCACGGGGGCTCGCCCCCGGGTCGATCTATGTATATCATGCGCCTAGTAATTCAGTGAAGGAGCGTGGTCAGGTTGACAGGACCCCTGGCAGGAGTGACGGTTGTCGAGCTCGGGTCGATGTACGCGGCGCCCACCGCGGGCCGCATGCTCCGCGACTTCGGCGCCGACGTCATCAAGGTCGAGGACCCGGCGGCCGGGGACTTCGCGCGGCAGTGGCAGCCGGCGCACCTCGGCCAGTCGATCGGCTTCGCGCGGCTCAACTCCGGCAAGCGCTCGGTCGGCGTCGACCTGCGCGCCCCCGAGGGGCGGGAGGTCGTCAAGCGGCTGGTCGCGCACGCCGACGTGCTCATCGAGAACTTCCGCCCGGGCCGCATGGAGGCGTGGGGGCTGGGCTTCGCCGCCCTCCGCGAGCTCAACCCGCGGCTCGTGATGTGCCGGGTCAGCGGCTACGGGCAGGACGGCCCGAACCGCGAGCGACCCGGCTTCGGCACGGTGGCGGAGGTCATCGCCGGATACGCGTTCCTCAACGGCTGGCCGGAGACCCCGCCCACCGCCCCGCCGTTCGGCTTCGCCGACTCCATCGCCGGCATCTCCGCCGCCTACGGCACGGCGATGGCGCTGTACCGGCGCGGCATCACCGGCGAGGGCTCCGAGGTCGACATCGCGCTCTACGAACCGCTCATGTTCATGCTCGGCGACGCGGTCCTGCATTACACCGCGTCCGGCGAGATCATGCGCCGGCAGGGCAACTCCTCGGGCGCGGCCTCGCCGCGCGGCATCTACCAGGCGGGCGACGGCGGCTGGCTGGCCATCGCCGCGTCGAACCAGACGATCGCGATGCGCCTGTTCGACGCGATGGGCCGAGCCGACCTCAAGACCGACCCGCGCTACGCGACGAACACCGCGCGGATGACCAACAACGAGAGCCTGCAGAAGATCGTCACGGCGTGGATCCAGGAACACGGCCGGGACGAGGTGCTGGCGATCCTCGAACGGCACGAGGTCGTCGCGGCAGCGGTCAACGACGCCAGTGACATCGCCGGCGACCCGCACTTCCGCGAGCGCACCCTGCGGCCGCTCACCGGCACCGTCCTCGGCGACGTGGTCGTGCCGGGGCCGATCCTGCACATCGACGGCTACGACGGCCCGGCGTACGCCGGCGTCCCCGGGGTGGGCGAGCACACCCGCGAGGTGCTCCTCGACCGCCTCGGCATGAGCGAGGAGGAGCTGGGGCTGCTGCAGGCCGCGGGCGTCGTGTCGGCACCCGCCGCCGCATGAGCGGCCAGCGCAGCGGCTCGGGCCGCGAATCAGCATGTCAGGTTGGCTCAGGCCGACGCCGGAGCGCAGCGGAGGTGGCGGCATGAGCG
>NZ_JBFAJA010000070.1:38061-76629 GCF_040654975.1 Dactylosporangium sp. NPDC050588
GCATGAGCGGCCAGCGCAGCGGCTCGGGCCGCGAATCAGCATGTCAGGTTGGCTCAGGCCGACGCCGGAGCGCAGCGGAGGTGGCGGCATGAGCGGCCAGCGCAGCGGCTCGGGCCGCGAATCAGCATGTCAGATTGGCTCAGGCCGACGCCGGAGCGCAGCGGAGGCGGCGGCATGAGCGGCCAGCGCAGCGGCTCGGGCCGCGAATCAGCATGTCAGGTTGGCTCAGGCCGACGCCGGAGCGCAGCGGAGGTGGCGGCATGAGCGCCGCGGAGCACGGCGTGCGCGCCGTGCGGGTGACCCGCCTCGACGGGCCCGCGGCCCTCGAGGTCGCCACCGTGCCCGCGCCGGACCGCCCGGACGGGCACTACCTCGTCGACGTGCACGCGGTCGGCCTCGCCTTCCCCGACCTGCTGCTCAGCCACGGGCGCTACCAGCTCAAGCCCGACCTGCCGTTCACGCTGGGGATCGACTTCGCCGGCGTCGTGCGCGAGGCCCCGCCCGGCGCCGGGATCGCCCCCGGCGGCCGGGTCGCCGGCTGGCTGCCCGTCGGCGCCGCCGCCGAGGCCGTCACGGCGCCGGCGACGCACGTCTTCCCCCTGCCGGACGCCGTGTCGTTCGCCGAGGGCGCCTGCCTGCCCCTCAACTACTTCACCGCCCACTACGCGCTCGTCGTGCGCGGCGAGGTCCGGGCCGGGACCCGGGTGCTCGTGCACGGTGCGGCGGGCGGCGTCGGCACGGCCACGGTCCAGGTAGCCAAGTGGCTGGGCGCCGAGGTCGTCGCCGTGGTGTCCGGCCCCGGCCGGGCCGGGGCGGCCCTCCGCGCGGGCGCCGACCACGTGGTCGACGCGTCCGGCTTCCTGCGCGAGACCCGCGACATCACCGGTGGCGCCGGGGTCGACGTGGTCGTCGACCCCGTCGGCGGCGACGAGCTCGCGCTCGACTCGGTGCGCTGCCTGGCCCCGCTCGGGCGGCTGCTCGTGCTCGGCTTCGCGTCCGGCTCCATCGGCGCGCTGCGGCTCAACCGCTTACTGCTCGCCAACGTGGACGTGCGCGGGGTCGCGTGGGGGCCGTACACCCGCCTGCACCCCGAGTTCCCGGCGGCCCAATGGGCCGCGCTGACCCCCGGCCTCGCCGACGGGTCCCTGCGCCCGCAGATCCACGCCACCTACCCGCTCGACCGGGCGGCCCGGGCCCTCCTCGACATCGAGGAGCGCCGGGTCGCCGGCAAGGTCGTGCTGCTCACCCGCTGACCATCCCCCACCCCTTCTTCGGAGGACGCCGTGACCGCCGATACCGTCGCCATCGCGAGCCGGCCCGCGCTCGACCTCGCCGGGCTGCTCGCCCCGCGCTCCATCGCCGTCGTCGGCGCCTCGCCGGGGGTCGACCGGCACCCCGGCCGGGCGATCGCCAACCTGCTGCGCACCGGCTACCCGGGGCGGATCGTCCCGGTGAACCCGAAGTACCAGGACGTGCTGGGGCTGCCGTGCGTCCCGTCGATCGCCGACGCCGGGCCGGTCGACACCGCGTACGTCCTCGTCGGCGCCGA
The DNA here is from genome assembly GCF_040654975.1 of Dactylosporangium sp. NPDC050588. Classification (NCBI taxonomy): domain Bacteria; kingdom Bacillati; phylum Actinomycetota; class Actinomycetes; order Micromonosporales; family Micromonosporaceae; genus Dactylosporangium; species Dactylosporangium sp. NPDC050588. The sequence goes on from NZ_JBFAJA010000070.1 coordinate 39,611, forward strand.
CCGCGTGCTCGACGTCACCCGGCAGTGCGCGGCGGCCGGCGTCGCGCACGTCGTCGTCTGCACGTCCGGCTTCGCCGAGGAGGGCGCGGCCGGCCGGGCGGCGCAGGCCGAGCTGAGCCGGATCGCCCGGTCGACCGGCACCCGGATCGTCGGCCCGAACTGCATCGGCGTGCTCAGCCCCGTCGATGGCGTCATCGCGACGCCGACCCTCAACATCGCCCAGCACCTGCTCCCCGGCTCGGTGACCGTGGTCAGCCAGAGCGGCGGGATGGGCGTCAATGTCGTCAACCTCGCCACGGCCCGGGGCCTCGGGACCCGCGCCCTGATCAGCGTCGGCAACGAGTGCGACGTCGACGTCGCCGACCTCGTCACGGCGCTGGCCGGCGACCCGCACACGTCGGTGATCGCGCTCTTCCTCGAACAGGTGCGGCGGGCGGACGCGTTCGTCGCCGCCGTCCGCGCCGCGCGCGACGCCGGCAAGCACCTCGTGGCCCTCAAGGTCGGCGCGAGCGACGCGGCGGCGCGCTCGTCGCTCGGGCACACCGGCGCGATGACCGGCTCGCACGACGTCTTCCGGACCGTCATGGCCGAGGAGGACGTCCACGTCGTCGACTCCCTCGAAGCGCTCGTCGACGTCGCCGACCTGCTGTCGCGCGGCGTGCTCCCGCGCGGCGACCGCCTGCTCGTCGTGTCCCCCTCCGGCGGCGAGTGCAGCTACGCCGCCGACCGGGCGGAGGCGGCCGGGCTGTCGGTGCCGCCGCTGGACGCCGAACGCGCCGACCGGCTGCGCCGGCTCATGCGCTTCGGCACGCCCGGCAACCCGCTCGACCTCACCGGCGCCGTCATCGGCGACCCGGTGCTGCTGCGGCGGATGCTCGACGAGGCGACCGCCGGCGACGCGTTCGACGCGGTCCTCGTCGCGCTGCCCACCTGGAGCGCGCACGACGCCGAGCGCCTGCTGCCGGTGATCCTCGACGCGGCGGCGGCGACCCGCGTGCCGACCGTCGTCTCCAGCTGGTCGGCGGGTGCGATGACGGCCACCGTCGAGCGGCTGCTGCAGACGTCGCGGGTGCCGACGTTCACCGACACGGACGCCGCCCTGCGCGCCCTCGGCGTCGTCGCGCGCCCGCGGCGGCCCCGCCGTCCCGCGCCGCAGCCGGTCGGCACCGCACCGCCGCCGGCCTGGGCGGGGCGCGCGCCGACGGAGGACGCCGCCAAACGCTTCCTCGCCGGACACGGCGTCGCCGTCGCCCGCGAGGTGCTCGTCGCCCCGGGCGGCGACGTGCTCGGCGCGGCCGCCGGGCTGCGCCGCCCCCTCGTCGCGAAGCAGCTCTGCGTCGGGGTCGAGCACAAGAGCGACCTCGGGCTCGTGGCCGTCGGCCTGCGCACGGACGACGAGGTGCGCGCGGCCGTCGAGCGCTTCGCCGCGGCCGTCGACACGCACCGCCTCCAGCCGCACGGCATCCTGCTCGCGGAGCAGGCGACCGGGGCCGAGGTCATCGTCGGCGGGGTGCGCGACCCCGACTTCGGCCCGATGGTGCTGGTCGGGGCCGGCGGGGTGCTCACCGAGGTGTTCAGCGACCGGGTGCTGGCCCGCTGCCCGGTGACCGCCGACGAGGCGCGGGCCATGCTGCGCGGGCTGCGGATCTGGCCGGTCCTCGACGGCTACCGCGGCGCCCGGCACGACGTCGCCGCCCTCGCCGAGCTGATCTCCCGCGTGTCCCAGCTGCTCGCCGGCGGCGACTGGATCGCCGCCCTCGACCTCAACCCCGTCATCGTCGGCGCCACCGGTGCCGTCGCCGTCGACGCCGCCGTGCACGTCCGGGAGGCCTGATGGACCTGTTCACACCGATCCGCATCGGCGCGCTCACCGCGCGGAGCCGGGTCGTCATGCCGCCGCACTCCTCGGCGATCGGAAACCTCTGGGGCACCGAGGCGGAGGCCGGGCAGGCGATCGCGTACCTCGCCGAGCGGGCGCGGGCGGGCATCGCCTGGTCGACGATCCCGGGGCGGATCAGCAACGTCCTCGCGCCCGGGTTCGAGCCGTCCGGCATCAGCGCCGTCGTGCACGGGTCGTTCCGCGGCGCGAACTACGTCGAGCGGGTGCGCCGGTACAGCGCGGCGATGCACGAGGCGGGCGCGCTGGCCGCCACGCAGCTGACGATGAACGGCGGCTACCCGCACGCCCCGTCGGACCGGTTCGCGACGCCGGTGAACTTCCTCGCCCCGCACGCGATCACGGTGGACGAGCTCGCGCTGCTGCTGGACGAGTACGAGTTCTCGGCCGGGACCGCCCGGCAGGCCGGCATCGACGTGCTCGAGCTGCACATGAACCACGAGGACCTGACCCAGCAGTTCCTCTCCCCCAGCACCAACGACCGCACGGACCACTACGGCGGCTCCCTGGGCAACCGCATGCGCCTGCCGATCGAGGTGCTGGAGCGCGCCCGCGCCGCGTTCGGCCGCGACGGCGCGCTCGGCGTGCGGATGAACCTGGCGGTGCCCGGGTCCTACGAGCTGGACGAGGGCGTCGAGATCGCGCGCCGCATCGAGGCGACCGGCCTGGTCGACTACTTCCACATGGTCTACGGCTCGACCTGGGGCCACCCGAGCTACATCCAGCCCCACTTCTACGAGCCCGGCACCTGGTCGGGGCTCGCCCGGCGGTACCGGGAGGCGCTGTCGGTGCCGGTCGTCTACACGGGGCTGGTCAACAGCCCCCGACTGGCCGCCGAGATCGTCGCGCGGGGCGACGCCGACCTCGTCGGGATGGCCCGGGCCCACGTCGCCGACCCGCAGCTGCTGGTCAAGGCGCGGGCCGGCGAGCACCGGTCGATCCGCCCGTGCGTCGGCGGCAACGACTGCATCAACCGGCGCTACGTCGACGGCCTGCCGTTCGGCTGCGCCGTCAACCCGCACGCCGCCCGCGAGGTCGACGGTCCGTGGCCGGGCGGCGCGCGCGTCGACCGGCCGGTGCTCGTCGTCGGCGGCGGACCGGCCGGGATGGAGCTGGCCGCCCTCGCCGCCGAGGCCGGCGCCGCGGTGACGCTGGTCGAGCGGGCCGACGCGCTCGGCGGGCAGCTGCGCACGGCGGCGCTCGCCCCGTCGTTCGGGCGGCTCGGCGAGTACCTCGACTGGCAGGAGCGCCGGCTCGGCTCGCTCGGCGTCCAGGTGCGGCTCGGCACCGCCTTCGGCGCGGCCGACCTCGCCGCGGCGGACGCCGAGGTGGGCGCCGGGGCGGCCCTGGTCGTGGCCACGGGCGCGCGGGAACGCGTGCCCGACCTGCCGGGCGTGCACCTCCCCCACGTCGTCGGGGGCCGGGCGGCCCTGCGCGGCGCGCCGGTGGGCCGGCGGGTCGCCGTCGTCGTGCAGGACGACCATCTGGCGCCGCTCGCCGTCGCGGAGGCCCTCGCGGACCGCGGCTGCGAGGTGACCCTGCTCTACTCCACGCACGTGCCCGCCCAGCTGCTCGGCCGGTACATCGTCGGCTCGGTGCTCGGCCGGCTCGACTCGCTCGGCGTCCAGGTGCGGATCATGGAGGAGGTCGTGGCGATCGGGGACGGGGTGGTGCACGTGCGCCACACGTACTCGGGTCGCGCCCACGAGCTGACCGGGTTCGACACCGTCGTGCTCGCGTGCGGCGGCACCTCCGAGGCCGGCCTGTACGCGCTGGCACGCGAGCAGGGCCGGGCCGACGTGCACGTGCTCGGTGACGCCTACGCGCCGCGCCGGCTCGTCTTCGCCACCCGGCAGGCCCTCGTCGTGGCCCGGCTGCTCGCCGGCCTGGACCCCTGACGGCGAGGCCCCCGAAACGCTCGCGTTTCGGGGGCCTCGCCGGTTTCCCGCCTCGGGTCACATGGCGCTGTTGTTGTTCTTCCACTCCAGCGGCTTCTTCGTCACCCAGCTCATCAGCCGGTCGATGAGGAACCCGGCGATGAGCAGCGTGGTCAGCGCCGCGAAGGTGCCGGCGCTGTTGAACATGCCCGCGTTGCGTGCGACGAGGTAGCCCAGGCCGCTGTCGCCGGCGAGCATCTCGGCCACCACGACACCCACGACGGCCTGCGGCACGGCGAGCTTGAGCGCCGCGACGACCCAGATGAGGGCCGAGGGGAGCCGGACCCGCAGCATGACGTCGATCTCCGAGCCGCCCATGATGCGCACGGAGTTGACCAGCGACGGCCGCACCTCGCGGATGCCGAAGAAGGTGTTGAAGAAGACCAGGAAGAAGACGATCACGGCCGCGGTGAGGACGCCCAGCCCGCTGCCGATGCCCACCCACATGATGAACAGCGGGATGAGCGCGTGCTTCGGCATCGTGTAGAGGGCGGTGATCATCGGCTCGAAGATCTCGGCGAGCGTCTTGGCCTGGCCGAGCACGACACCCACCAGGATGCCGAGCAGGCCGCCGCACAGCAGGCCGAGCCCGGCGCTGCGGAAGGTCGCCGCCGCGTTGGTCAGCAGGGTGCCGTCGGTCACCCAGCCCCACAGCGCCGGCAGGAACTCGGAGGGCCGGCTGATGAGCAGCTCCTGCACGACGCGGCCGGACGCCAGCTCCCACGCGACGAGCACGGCGGCGATGACGAGCGCCTGGATGCCGAGCACCATCAGGCGGTGCCGTCGCGCCGAGCGCCGCTGCGTCGCCTTGCGTTTCTGGGCCGGGCGGCTCCCGACGAGCGTGTCGGTCATGACCCGTTGCCTCCTCCGTCAGCGGTGGCCTTCGACCTCGCGTCGAGCAGACCACGGTTGAGCTCCTGCTCGACCCGGGCGAACTCGTCGGTGAATCGCAGCGCGTCGAGGTCGCGCTCGACTCCGAACGGCAGCCGGTACTCCGCCACGATCCCGCCCGGAGGGCCGCCGCCGACGATCAGCACCCGGTCGGAGATCTTCGCCGCCTCGGTGATGTCGTGCGTGACGAACATGACCGTCTGACCGGCGCGCTTGACGGTCTCGCGCAGCTCGATGTGCATCTGGTGGCGCATCTGCGCGTCGAGCGCCGCGAACGGCTCGTCCATGAGCAGCAGCTTGGGCTCGTAGATCATGCTGCGGGCCAGCAGCGCGCGCCGGCGCATGCCGCCGCTGAGCTGTCCGGGCAGGAGGTTCGCGGCGTGGCCGAGGTCGAGGATCTCCAGGTACCGGCCGACCTGGCGGGCGATCTCGGCCTTGGGCACCTTGCGCATCCGCAGCGGCAGGCCGATGTTCGCCTGCACCGTCTGCCACGGCAGCAGGGTGTCGTCCTGGGTCATGTAGCCGACGTTGCGGTTCACCCCGTTGATCGGCTCCCCCGCGAACCGGACGTGGCCGGCCCGCGGCCGGAGCAGCCCGGCCGCGAGGTTGAGGATCGTCGTCTTGCCGCAGCCGCTCGGCCCGAGCAGCGTGAGGAACTCACCGCGATCGATGGTGAGGTCGACACCGTGGAGGATGTCGTCGCGCTCACCGAACCCGATGGCGAGGTCCTGCACCTCGAAGATCGTGCCCTGCCCCGTCATCAGTTCCCCCGGGCGACGGGCGCCACGAGTTTGTCGTACTTCAGTGCGGCGTAGTCGTTCTCCGACGTCGCGTCGAAGAGCGTGACGAGCGTCTTCCAGTTGACCTCGGTGAAGTTGCTGCCCGCCGGGTAGGCGCTCTTGCACTGCGTCCACATGTTGTCGAAGACCGCCTTGTCCATCTCCTTGAAGACGTTGTTCTTCAACAGCTCCGCGGCCTTGTCCGGCTGGTCGACGGTCATCTTCTGGCCGTCGTTGAGCGCGTCGTGCACGGCCTTGACGGTGTCGGGGTTCTTCTCGATGTACGACCGCGACGCGTAGGTCACGATGCCCTGGTAGTCCTTCAGCGACGCGACGTCGCCCTTGGGCAGCGACACCCAGGTGACGGCCTTGCCCTGGGCCACGGCCACCTCGCCGCTGCCGACCGCGGCGAAGCTGGCGTCGAACGTGCCCTGGATGAGACCGGCGGGGATGGCGCCGAGGTCGTTGAGCGGCACGAAGCGGACGTCGGTGTCGGGCTTGAGGCCGACCCCCTCGAGGATCGTGCGCAGCACGATGTTGCCGGTCGAGCCGCTGGGGCTCACCGCGATCCGCAGGCCCTTGAGCGCCTTGAGCCGGTTCTCGATCGGCGCGTCGGGGGCGACGCCGGTCTTCTGGGCCGCCTCGTTGCGCATCGTCAGGCTGAACAGCAGCGGCGCCATGCCGGCGATGATCTGCACGTCCGCGCCCTTGGCGATCGCGTCGATCACGGTGTTGGTGCCGCCCACCGCGACGTCGACGTCGCCGGCGAGCAGCGCCGCCACCTGGTTCGTGCTGCCGGCGCCGGCGATGTTCTGCCGGCGCAGGGAGATGCCGTGTGCGTCGCCGAGCTTGCCGTCGATGGCGAGGTTCATCGTCGCGTTGTTGATGCTGGAGGTGATCCCCACGCGGACCGTGGTCGGACCGCCGGTGCCGCCCGACTTCGAGGACTGGGGGTCGGCACCGCAGGCACTGAGCGACAACGCTACGGCGAGGGCCGTGGCGACGGCGGCGCCGGTGCGGCCGGTGAGCCGGGGGAGGCGAACGCCGAGCATTCGACGCTCCTTTCATCAAGACCAAGGGATTATGGTTACCATAATCATGAATTGGGGTGTGGTCAACATTACAAGGGATTCGAACGGCTCAACCTGGTAACCGTTCGGACATCTCAGGGAGACGCCCGCGACGCCGCAGGGGTGTGCGTCGCGCCGGGAGCTCCGGCGTACCGGCGGCCGCGGCCGGGCCCGGTCAGTCGCCGCGGAAGTTCGGCCGGCGCTTCTCCAGGAAGGCCCGGGCGCCCTCCACCATGTCCGGGCTGCCGATGGCCTGGATGAGCATCCCGACGCCGGCGGCCATGTTGTCCTTCGAAGCGTTCCACCAGAGGTTGGAACTGATCTTCGTGATCTCCAGGTAGCGCGGGCTGAGCCGGTGGATCTCGGCGAGCATCGCCTCCACGGCCGGCTCCAGCTCGCCGTCGGGCACGACCTCGTTGACGAGGCCGAGCGCGAGGGCCTGCTCGGCCGGGTAGCGGCGGCACAGCATCGCCATCTCCTTGGCCCGCTTCTCGCCGATCTGGACCCCGAGGACGTTCGTCGCCCCGAGCACCGGGGCCGAGCCCACCTTCGGGCCGGTCTGCCCGAAGGTCGAGCGCCGCGTGGCGATCGCGAGATCACAGGCGATGACCAGCTCGTTGCCGCCGCCGGCCGCCGCACCGTCAACGGCCGCGATGACCGGCCGGGGGCAGTTGCGGATCGCGTCGACGAGCCGGAAGGACGCCGTGAACAGCTCACGCAGGGCGTCCGGGTCGGGATCGCCCAGGTTGGCCAGCGCGCCGCCGGCGCAGAACGCGCCGCCGGACCCGGTCAGCACGACGGCGTCGAACCGGGCGGCGCCCTCGACGGCCGCGGTCATCGCCCGCGCCATGTCCAGGTCGTACGCGTTGCGGCGATCCGGACGGTTGATGGTCACCCACAGGGCGTGACCGCGCGCTTCGACCTCGATGTCAGCCATGTCGTCTCCTTCGGTGCCCGCTCACCGGCCGTGCCAGCGCGGGGGCCGCTTCTCCTTGAAGGCGCGCGCGCCTTCCTTCGCGTCCTCCGACGACCGCACCGGCTCGTAGATCTCCGCCTGCCGGGCGAACGCCTCCGAGGAGTGCCAGTCGCGGGACTCGACGATGATCCGTTTCGTCGCCCGGACCGCGAGCGGCCCGTTGGCGGCGACGCGACGCGCCAGCTCGAGCGCCGCGTCGAGCGCCCCTCCCGGCGGCGTGAGCCGGTTGACGAGCCCGACCTCGGCCGCCCTTTCCGCGGTGAACGTGTCGCCGGTGAGCGTCCACTCCATCGCCAGCTGCAGCGGTACCCGCGACGGCAGCCGGAGCAGGCCGCCGCCACCCGCGAGCAGTCCCCGCTTCACCTCCGGCAGGCCGAACCGCGCACCTTCGGCGGCGGTCACCAGGTCGCAGGCGAGCACGATCTCGAACCCGCCCGCGACGGCGAAGCCCTCCACCGCGGCGATGAGCGGCTTGCCGGGCGGGCGCTCGACGAGGCCGGCGAAGCCCCGGCCCGGGACCGACGGCCGCTCCCCCGCCAGGAACGCCTGCAGGTCCATGCCGGCGCAGAACGTCCCGCCGGCGCCGGTGATGACCCCGGCGGAGATGCCCGGGTCGGCGTCCAGCCGCTCCATGGCGGCGGCGATCCGGCGCGCGGTCGCGAGGTCGATGGCGTTGCGGACCTGGGGCCGGTTGATGGTGACGACGAGGACGCCGTCGGACACCTCGACGAGCACCGGCGGCGGGCACCGGTCGTCCCCGGCCACGGCCGGGGCGGCGACCCGCTCCATGATGTGGTCGACCATCTCAGCGGGCCTGCATCCGGACGGCGCCGTCGAGGCGGATCGTCTCGCCGTTGAGGTACGCGTTGCCGATGATGTGCACAGCGAGGGAGGCGTACTCGTCGGCCTGCCCGAGCCGGGCCGGGTTGGGGACCGAGCGGGCCAGCCCTTGCTTGATCTCGTCGGAGAAGCGGTCGAGGATCGGCGTGTCGAAGATGCCCGGCGCGATCGTGCAGACGCGGATGAGCTTCGTCGCGAGGTCGCGGGCCGCGACGAGGGTCATGCCGACCACGCCCGCCTTGGCCGAGGCGTACGGGATCTGGCCCACCTGCCCCTCCCACGCGGCGACGGAAGCGGTGAGCACGCACACCCCGCGCTCGCCGTCGACCGGCTCGTTCGCCGCCATCCGGGCCGAGGCGAGGCGCAGGACGTTGAACGTGCCGACGAGGTTGAGGCGGACCAGCGTCTCGTAGAGCTCCAGCGACCCCGGCGAGCCGTCGCGCTCGACGAGGCGCACGGTGCCGCCGCGGCCCGCGCAGTGCACCAGCGCCCGCAGCGGGGCGACCCGCTCGGCCGCGTCGAGGGCGGCCGCGACCTGGTCGGGCTCGGTGACGTCGGCGGGCACGAAGCACGCCCGGTCACCCAGCTCCGCGGCCCGCTCGGCGCCGGCCGACGTCGGCAGGTCGAGGATGACGGTGTGCGCCCCCGCGTCGACCAGCCGGCGGGCCGTCGCCAGACCGAGGCCCGAGGCGCCTCCGGTGACGACGGCACTGTTTCCCTGAAGATTCATCGGGGCGACTCCTGAAGGATCTCGATGATGGTGGCGTTGGCCATGCCGCCGGCCTCGCACATCGTCTGCAGCCCGTACCGGCCGCCGGTCTGTTCGAGGTGGTTGATGAGGGTCGTCATGAGCCGGGCTCCGGACGCGCCGAGCGGGTGCCCGAGCGCGATGGCTCCGCCGCGCGGGTTCAGGCGCCCGGCGTCGACCGGGAACTCGGCCCGCCAGGCGAGCGGGACGCTCGCGAACGCCTCGTTGACCTCGATCGCGTCGATGTCGCCGATGCGCAGCCCGGCCCGGTCGAGCACCTTGCGGGTCGCCGGGAGCGGCCCGGTGAGCATGAGGGTGGGGTCGTCGCCGACCACGGCGGAGGCGACGATGCGTGCCCGCGGCCGCAGTCCCAGCGCCGACGCCCGCTCCTCGCTCATGACGAGCAGCGCGCTCGCGCCGTCGGTGATCTGCGAGGAGTTGCCCGCGGTGACCTTCCAGCCGACCTCGGGGAACCGCCGGGTGTAGGGGTCGGTGGCGAAGGCCGGCGACAGGTTCGCCAGGGTCTGCACCGAGCTGCCCGGGCGGATCGTCTCGTCCGCGTCGACGACCCGCTCCCCCGCACCGTCCGGCACCCGGATCGGGACGATCTCGCGGTCGAAGGCGCCACCGGCGCGGGCCGCGGCGGCCCGCGCGTGCGACTCGGCCGCATATGCGTCGAGCTGCTCGCGGGTGAGGCCCCACTTGGCGGCCACCAGCTCGGCGGCCACGCCCTGCGGCACGAGGCCGGGATAGCGTGCGCGGGTCCGCGGGCCGAACGGGTCGGCGTCCATGCGACCGGAGCCCATCGGCACCCGGCTCATCGACTCGACGCCGCCGGCGATCACGACGTCGTAGGCACCGGCCCGGACGCCCCACACCGCGAAGTCGACGGCCTGCTGGCCGGAGCCGCACTTGCGCTCGATCGTCACCGAGGGGACATGGTCCGGGAACCCGGCGGACAGCCACGCCTGCCGGCCCGGCGTCGCCGACTGCTCGCCGACCTGACCGACGCAGCCGACGATGACGTCCTCCACCAGTGCAGGATCGACACCGTTGCGCTCGAGGAGCGCGGCGAGCACCTGCCCGAGCAGATCGACGGGGTGGAGCCCGGCCAGGGAGCCGGACGCCTTGCCCTTCCCCATGGGAGAGCGCACCGCGTCGACGATGACGGCACCAGTCACGAGAACCTCCTGCGAGCCGCTTGACCGACGTTAACCATATAAACCAATATCACAGATACGGGTGCAGGACTACAGGACGGAGGCCCCGTGAGCGAGGCACTTTTTGAGCTGCCGGAGGCGTACAGAGCGCTGCAGGAGCAGGCCCAGGCGCTGGCCAGAGCGGTGCGGCCGTTCTCCGCCCGGGCCGACGAGGCCGACCACATCGACCCCGACATGCGCGCCCAGCTGGCGGCGAGCGGGCTCACCGATCTGGTCGTGCCGGCCGCGTACGGCGGGCGGCACGAGAAGGTGGACGCCCTCGCCGTGACCGTCGTGCGCGAGGCGCTGGCCGCGGAGAGCGCCCATCTCGACTCCCTCTTCGCGATGCAGGGCATCGGCAGCTACGGCCTGGGCGTCGGCGGGGCGGAGCGGGTCAAGGCGGAGTGGCTGCCGAAGGTCGCCACGCTGGAGGCCATCGCCGGGCTGGCGCTCACCGAGCCGCAGGTCGGCTCCGACCTGCGGAACCTGGCGACGACCGTGGAGACCGACGGCGACCACGTCGTCGTCACGGGGCACAAGTCGTTCATCACCAACGGCGGCGACGCCGACTTCTATCTCGTCCTCGGCCGCCAGGGCGACGGGTTCACGCTGGTCCTCGTCCCCGCCGGGGCGCCGGGCTTCTCGGCCAGCAACCCGCACCAGATCATCGCGCCGCACGTCCTCGGCGACCTGCACCTCGACGGTGTGCGCCTGCCGGCCGACCACGTCGTCGGCCCGCCGGGCAAGGGCTTCTCGCTGGTGCTCGCCACGCTGGCGACCTTCCGGGTCTCGGTCGCGGGCGCGGCCGTCGGGCTCGCGCAGGCGGCCCTCGACGAGGCGCTGCGCCACACCGCCGGCCGCGAACAGTTCGGCGTGCCGGTCGCCCGCCTCGGCCCGGTGCCCTCGATGCTCGCGACCTCGTGGGTCGAGATCGAGATGGCGCGCAGCCTCGCCTACCGCGCCGCCGCGGCCGCGAGCCGCGACCCCCTCGCGGCGCTCAACCTGTCGTCGATGGCGAAGGTCGGGGCCACCGAGGCCGCGGGCCGCGTCGTCGACCGCGCCGTCCAGGTCATGGGGCGGTTCGGGCTGGTGCGCGGCGGCCTCATCGAACGGCTCTACCGGGGCGCGCGGCCGATGCGCATCTACGAGGGGTCGACCGAGGTCATCCTCGATTCGCTGGCAAAGCAACTGCTGAAGGGACTGCAGTCATGATCATCGACGCGCACTGTCACGTGTGGCCCGACCACATCGCCCCGCAGGTGCTCGCGCAGCGGCCGGCGGGGCTGGATCCGCGCCACGACGGCACGCTGGACGGCCTGCGGCGCACCATGGACGAGGCCGGCATCGACCTCGCGATGACGCTCGCGGTCGCCACCGTGGCCAAGAACGTCGCGCGGACGAACGAGTTCATCGGCGGCGTCGACCGGTCGCGGTTCATCCCGTTCGGCACGGTGCACCCGGACCTGCCGGTCGCCGCGAACCTCGCGTCGCTGCGGGACAACGGCATCGGCGGGGTGAAGCTGCACCCGCTCTTCCAGGGGCTCTCGCTCGCCGACCCCGCGGTGCACGAGATCCTGCACGGGCTCGCCGCAGAGGGCATCGTCGTGATCACCCACGCGGGCGCCGGCGGCGACGCACAGGCCAACGACCGGGGCGCCCCGCACCATCTGCGCACCATCATCGACACGGTGCCGGGCCTCAAGCTGATCGCGTGCCACTTCGGCGGATACCACCGGCTCGACGAGGCCGAGCAGGCCGTGCTCGGCACCGACGTGCACCTGGAGACCTCGTGGCCGCCCACCCTGCGCGGGCTCGACGCCGACCGGGTGCGCGAGATCATCGCGCGGCACGGCGCGTCCCGGATCATCTACGGCAGTGACTGGCCGATGAGCGATCCGGCGACGGAGATCGCGGCGGTGCGCGCGCTCGGGCTCCCGCCCGCGGACGAGGAGGCGGTCCTCGGTGGCAACCTGGCCCGCCTCCTCGGGATCGCGCCGCTAGCGCACGACTGACCAGGTGATCGAGGCGTCCATGGTGGAGGCGAACTTCTTCTCCAGGTAGCGCGTCATCTCCGCGATGTGCTCGCGCATGGACTCCTCGGCCACGTCACCGTCGCTGGCGGCGATGGCGTCGTAGATGGACCGGTGCCGCTTGAGCACCGTCCCCCGGCGGTGCTCGGGGTAGTCGACCCCGAGCACCGTGCCGTCGAGGATGTCGAGCAGCGCGTCGACCAGGAAGCCGAACACGGTGTTTCCCGAAGCCCAGGCAATGACGTCGTGGAAGCTCTTGTTCGTCTCCAGGAAAACACCCTGGTCGGCGATGTGCTCGCCCATTTTCTGCACCGATTCTTCGAGCTGGCGCAGCCGCTCGGCGTCGATGCGCTGCGAGGCGAGCCGGGCCATGAGCGGCTCGAGGGCGGCACGGGTCTCCAGAATGGAGCGGAATGGCGCCTGCTCGAACTGCAGCAACAGAATCAGGGACGTCGCCAGATGGGAGGCGTCGGGCTTCTCGACGATCGGACCGCCGCCCGGCCCCGGCTTGAGGGAGATGACGCCCTGCAACTCGAGAAACCGCAGCGACTCCCGGAGGGTGCCGCGGCCGACCTGGTACTCCTCGAGCATGACCCGCTCGGGCGAGAGCCTGTCGCCGACCTGCCGGCCCTGCCTGCTGATCTCGTTGACGATGCGCTGCGCCACGAGCATGGCGGTCTTCTGCGGACGGTCACGGTTCACTGCCGCACCCCCCTTCTGCGTCGGCCTCCCCTGAGGCTCATTGCTTCCTATGATATTCAGCAAAAGGGCGTGTTCGCTACCCGCCCCCACCAGCCGGCGTCCGCATTTCCCCCCGATGTCGAGAATGTGCGAGGAATGTGACCATCCCTCTCGCGCTGCGTGACCGCCGTCAATACGATCAGCGCTGACCCAGCGCGGGCAGCACCTCGTCCGCGAACAGTTTGAGGGTGGCGAGCATGTCCTCGTGAGGCAGGTCGTACCACTGCGCCCGGAGGATGACCGTCGTCACGCCGGCCTCCTCGAGCTCGCGCAGCCTGGCGACGCACGTCGCGGGGTCGGTGAAGAGGTACGCCTCGTCGGCCACCTCCGCGGCGGCCGCCTCGCTCTGCAGGTGACGATACTGGGCCGTCGCGTCGGGGGCGTTGTACTTCGCGTACTGCTGGGTCACGCCGAGCCGGGCGCGGAGGCCGCGCTCGCGGGCCCGCTCCCGGTCCTGGTCGAGCACGAGCTCGCGGCGGACGACCACCTCACCGTTGAGCGGCCGGCCGAGCCGCGCGCGCTCCGCCCGCTCCACCTGGACGAGCTCGGCGAGCTTCGCCACCGACGCGTGCGGCGGCACGATCCAGGCGTCGCCGAGCTGAGCGGCCCGCCTGGCGCCCGCCTTGTGCATTCCGGCGCCGACCCAGATCGGCGGCCCGCCCTGCCGCACCGGGGGGAGGCTGATCCGCGCGTCGTCGAGCGAGTAGTGCTTGCCCGCGTAGGTCACCGGCTCACCGGACCACAGCCCGCGGATGATCTCGACACTCTCGGTGTAGCGCGAGACGCGTTCCTCGAGCGGGATGCCGAACGCGGCGAACTCGTTCTCCCGGTAGCCCATGCCGAAGCCGGCGATCGCCCGCCCGCCGCTCAGGTGGTCGAGCGTCGCGAACGTCTCGGCGACCTGGACGGGGTGGTGCAGCGGCAGGATGAACATGTTGGTCCCGATATGCATCCCCTCCGCCTGCTGCGCGAGCGCCGCCAGGGTGGGAACGGGCTGCAGGGTGGGCATGCTGCCGAGGTAGTGGTGCAGCAGCCAGATGCTGTCGATCCCGCACTCCCGCGCCACGGAGACCTGCTCCCGGAGCTCGCCGACCCGCTCGGCGGCAATGGTCCCCTGCGGGAAGTCATTCATGATCGCTAATCCGAACTTCACGGCCCGTAACCCCTTCGACGCCCAACGCTGCTGCACGATATAACGATTATAAGGATATTGTCGCCAGCAAGCGAGCGTGCACAGGGGCGTTCGCCCGGCCGCCTCCGGGTGGGCGGTCACGGACCGAACGGGGTGGGCGGCGGATGGCGGTCCGCCTCCCGCGCGGCGAGCGTGGCCATGTCCCGCCGGTACTGCTCGGCCGACAGGTAGCCGGCGAGCAGCCACTCGGTCAGCACGGCCTCGGCCCGCTCGGCCCGCGGCGACGCCGGCGAGAACCCGAGCGACTCCCGGCTCCGGCGCCTGGCGATCCACGCACTGCCGGACGACAGGATCGCCACGAAGATCAGGACGATCAAGAAGACGGCGAACTCCACCGCGACCACCCCCGCCGGCATCCGGGGTCCACATTCAATCCTCGCTCGGCCGGTTTCCGGCGGCAACCGGTCCCCCCTGGCGCGCACCAAAGGGGCGCCGACGCGGATGGCGCAACTCTTCACATATTCAGCTTCATCAATCAGCTGGTTCTCTCCGGCAGTTGGCAGGCGTGACTGTACGGCGCCTACGACCCGCAGCTGACCATGACCTTCGACAAGGCGCCCGGCACGTTCTGGCTGCAGGCGCTGTCCGCCCGCGTGTTCGGCCACGTCCCCTGGGCCGTCCTGCTGCCCTCGCTGCTGGCGAGCCTGGCCTCGATCGTGCTGATGTACCGGGTCGTGCGCGGGTGGGCCGGACCGGAGGCGGGCGTGGCGGCGACCGGGTTCTTCGCGGCGACGCCGATGGTCGCCGCGCTCGCCCGCACCCAGATCCCCGACCCGGTCCTCGTGGCTCTGCTGCTGGCCGCGACCCTCCTCTGGCAGCGGGCCGTCGCCACCGACCGGCTCAGGCCGCTGCTGTGGACCGGCGTGCTGGTGGGCCTCGCGGTGCTGTGGCTCGCCTGGCTGGCGGTGCACCTGCTGGCCTTCGCCGGCAGCGTCAAGGCCCACTCCTTCTACAACATCGCCCTCGCACCCGCCCTGTCCGCGCTCGCCGCGGCCGGCCTGGTCGCCCTGTGGCGGGCCTACCGGACCTCCGGCTGGCACCGCTGGCTCCTGCCCGCCGCCGTCGCCGCCAGCGGCTGGTGGGCCTGGCACCTCGCCCGCGCCAACCGCGGCGGTGAACGCTACGACCTCGCCGTGCAGTGGGCGCCGCAGGCCGGCCAGTTCATCACCCGCGGCCTCGACCCACTCCCGATCGGCGGGTTCACGGCCCAGATCCCGAGCGTCGGCGTGCGGCGGCTCGACGAGCTCGTCGCGGCAGGGGAACTGCGGTACGCCCTCGTCGACGGCCCGCAGCTGAAAGGCAAACCGACCCGCGACCACCCGGACTACGCCGCCTGGGCGCCGACCGCCTGCCGACCCGTCGACGGGTTCAGCACCGGGCTCTACACCCTGTACGACTGCGCGCGCTAGCCGGTCACTCGCCTTCCTTCGAGCCGTCCGAGGTCATCGCCTCCTGACCCGGAGCGGACGGCAGGAAGGCGTGCTGATGCCCCCGGCCGATGTCGACGTTGAGCTGGTCGAGTTGCGTGGCGCCGACCGACCAGCCGGCGACCGCCAGGTCACGCTGGCGGCTGGCGAGGCTCAGCAGCGCCGCCCGGTCCGCCTCGGGGGCCTTGACCGCGGCCGCGTACGTGTCCACCGCGAGGTCGAGCTGCCGGGCGCCGCCGGCGAGGCTGCCCCGGGCGATGTTGACCGCCGTCCCGGCCGACGGCGGGTCCTTGAACTCCTCGACACCCTTGCGCGTGACCGCCTTCCACCCGTCGACCTTGCCCTGCTCGACCAGCGGCCCCGGCGCACCCTTGGGCGGAAGCGCCGTGGCCAGCTGCTCGACGGCCGGACCGAGCAGCTCCAGGATCCGGCGTGCCTGGTCGGTGAGCGCCACGACCTGGTCGGCGTCGCGCTTGACCTCCGCGACCTGCAGCTCGTCGATGCGCCGCTGCGTGTCGCTGCGCGGGTCGGCGACGGCGCCGCCGACGAGACCCCCGATCAGCCCGCCGACGACGAGCGCGACGGCCGCCGCGATCACGACGGGCCGCCACCGGAAACCACCGCCGCCGGTGGCACGGGCGCGGGCAGGCAACGGACGGGCGCGACTCGGCGAACGGGGTGGCATCACAGCTCCTGGGGGCGCGTTCGACTGCCGCCGGGACGGAAGGCTCGCCGAAGACCGACCACCCGGGCGTGGTGACGCCCGATGCTATCGGCTCGCACGACGGGCCGGAAAGTCACGAATCACGGGCATCTGAGGGGGTCAACGGTCCGGCGGGGCCGGTGCGAGCATGCGGATGGCCTGGTCGGCGTACGTGTAGGCGACCTGCTCCACGCTGTGCGGGCCGTCCGGGCGGAACCAGGCCGCCACGCCGATGCCCATGTCGAGGATCGAGTACGACGCCAGGCGCGGGTGCTCGACGGCGAAGACGCCCGCGTCGCGGCCCTCCTCGATCACGCCGCGCAGGGTGCGCTCGTAGGCCGCCCGCATGGCCAGGATCCGGTCGCGGGCGGGCTGCTCCAGGTTGCCGATCTCGCGGTTGCCGACGAAGGCCTGGTCGCGGTGGCCGGCGTGGTATCGGACGTGGGCCTCGACCATCCGGCGCAGCCGCAGGACCGGTCCGCCCCCGGCGCCGGCGGCGGCGCGCTGCGCGTCCAGCAGCGCCTCCATGGTCTCGACCATGACGGCGACCAGCAGGTCCTGCTTGGACCTGACGTGCCGGTAGAGGCTCGGCCCGCGGACGCCGACCGCGGCGCCGACGTCGGCCATGGTGGTGGCGCGGTAGCCGCGGTCGGCGAAGAGGCGCAGCGCGGCACGGCGGATCTCCGCCGCCTCCAGGCCTGGCTCGCTAATCATCGTTAGCCTACTCATCACTATTGCTTGACTTTACTCGTAACAGCATACCTAAACTGCGCTAATGACGGTTAGCAAGCGGACGGCGGACCGGAGACGGGAGGGGTCATGAGCTTCGACTTCTCGCTGAGCGAGCGGACCACCGAGTGGCGGGACCGGATCGCCGCGTTCGTCCGCGACGAGGTGATCCCCCGCGAGCAGGACGCGTTTGCCGATGGGGTCACCGACGCGCTGCGCGCCGAGCTGCAGCGGGCCGCCCGCGCGGCCGGCGTGTGGGCGCCGCAGGTGAGCGCCGGGCTGGGCGGCGGCGGGTTCCGCTTCGACGAGGCCGCGGTGCTGCTCGAGGAGGCCGGCACCAGCCTGCTCGGCCCGCTGGCGCTGAACTGCGCGGCACCCGACGAGGGCAACATCCACCTGCTCGACGCGGTGGCCACCGGCGAGCAGCGGGACGCGTACCTGCGGCCGCTGGCCGCCGGCGACGTGCGGTCCTGCTTCGCGATGACCGAGCCGCCGCCGGGCGCGGGCTCGGACCCGGCCGCGCTGCGCACCACCGCCACCCGCGCGCCCGGCGGCTGGCGCATCACCGGCCACAAGCACCTGATCACCGGCGCGGACGGCGCGGCCTTCGCGATCGTCATGGCCCGGCACGACGACCGCGACGGCGCGAGCATGTTCCTCGTCGACGCGGACAACCCGGGCATGACGGTGGGCGCCCACGCGCGGACCCTGGACGCCACCATGCCCGGCGGCCACTGCCAGGTGGCGTTCGACGGCGCGTTCGTCCCGGACGCGGCGGTGCTCGGCGAGCCGGGGCAGGGTTTCCGGTACGCGCAGGTCCGTCTCGCCCCGGCCCGGCTGACCCACTGCATGCGCTGGCTCGGCGCCGCCCGCCGGGCGCACGGGATCGCCCTGGACCGGGCGCTCGGCCGGGAGCTCTTCGGCGCCCCGCTGGCGAGCCACGGGATGGCACAGCAGCTGATCGCCGACAACGAGATCGACCTCGCCGCGGCGCGGGCCCTGTTGTGGCACGCCTGCTGGCAGATCGCCGAGGGCGCCCGCGGCACCGAGGAGTCGTCGCGGGCCAAGGTCTTCATCAGCGAGGCGGCCTGCCGGGTGGTCGACCGCGCGGTGCAGCTGGCCGGTGGGATGGGCACGTCGGACGAGCTCGTGATCGGCCGCATCTACGCCGACATCCGCGCGTTCCGCATCTACGACGGCGCCTCCGAGGTGCACCGGATGTCCATCGCCCGCCGGGTCGTGCGGCGCGCCGAGGGCCGGCGGACCACCGATGCCTGAGCTTCCGGGGCTGCCGTCCGACCGGATCGGGGCGTGGCTGCGCGAGCACCTGCCGGAGCGCTTCCCCGGCGGCTGGGACGCCGAGCTCATCTCCGGCGGGCTGTCCAACATCACGTACCGGATCGTGCCCGCCGGCGGCGAGGCGGTGATCCTGCGCCGGCCGCCGCTGGGCGAGGTGCTGCCGAGCGCGCACGACATGCGCCGCGAGCACCGCGTCCTCACCGCCCTGGGCGGCACGGCGGTGCCGGTGCCGGAGACGCTGGCGCTGTGCACCGACGAGGAGGTCCTCGGCCGCCCGTTCTACGTCATGACCGAGGCTCGGGGGCGGGTGCTGCGCACCGCCGCGGACACCGCGGAGCTGTCCCCCGCGGTGCGGTCCGAGCTGGCCGACCGGCTGATCACCACGCTCGCCGACCTGCACGCGATCGAGCCGGCGGCGGTCGGGCTGGCCGACCACGGGCGGCCGGACGGCTACGCGGCACGGCAGCTGCGGCGCTGGGGCGGGCAGTGGGAGCGGTCGCGGACCCGGGACCTGCCGGACATGGACCGCCTGCTGGCCCGGCTCGCCGAGCGGCTGCCGGCGCAGGCCGGGTCGGCGCTGGTGCACGGCGACTACCGGCTCGACAACACGGTCGTCGACCTGACCGGGCCGGCGCGGATCACCGCCGTGCTGGACTGGGAGCTGTGCACCCTGGGTGATCCGCTCGCCGACCTCGGCGTGGCGCTGTCCTACTGGCACGACCCCGGCGACGACGAGCGCGGCCTGATCCCGGTGGCCGCCGGCGTGACCGCGCACGAGGGCTTCCCGCGGACCCACGAGCTGGCCGAGCGGTATGCCGTGCGGACCGGCCGCGACCTGACGACGCTGCCGTTCCACCTGGCGCTCGCCGCGATGAAGCTCGCGGTGATCCTGGAGGGCGTGCACGCGCGGTTCCTCGGCGGGAAGACGGTCACCGCCGGCTACGACGACGTCGGCGCCGCGGTGCCGGTGCTCGTCGCCTGCGGCCTGCGCCGGCTGGACGAGTCAGGCGCCTGAGCCGTGCCGCAGACGAGCTGATCAGCCGCCACCGCGCCGGCCCGGGACCGGCCCCGCGGTGGGGACCGGTCCCGCGACACGGGTGCGGCGCCCCTGGCGCCGGTGGGTCAGATCAGGCCGTGGGCGAGCATCGCCTCGGCGACCATCCGGAAGCCGTCGATGTTGGCGCCGGCGACGTAGTTGCCCGGCATGCCGTACTCCTCCGCGGTGGCGTAGCAGCGGGCGTGGATGTCGCGCATGATGCCGTGCAGCCGCTGCTCGGAGTGTTCGAACGTCCACGAGTCGCGGCTGGCGTTCTGCTGCATCTCCAGCGCGCTGGCGGCGACCCCGCCGGCGTTGGCGGCCTTGCCCGGCGCGAAGCGCACCCCGGCTTCGGCGAACACGCGGACCGCCGCCGGCGTCGTCGGCATGTTCGCCCCCTCCACCACCGCCACGCAGCCGCCGGCGACCAGCGCGGCCGCGTCGTCCGCGTCGATCTCGTTCTGCGTGGCGCTCGGGATGGCGACCGCGCACGGCACGTCCCGCCACAGCCCGCCACCGGGCGTGAAGGTCGCCCCGGGACGGTGGTGGACGTACTGCTCGATCCGCTCCCGCCGGACCTCCTTGACCTCCTTGAGGACCGCCACGTCGATGCCCTTGTCGTCGCGCACGTAGCCGGACGAGTCGGAGCAGGCCACCACGAGGCCGCCGAGCTGGTGCACCTTCTCGATCGCGTAGATGGCCACGTTGCCGGAGCCGGACACGACCACGCGCTTGCCCTCGATGCCGTCGCCGGCGGCGCGCAGCATCTCCTCGGCGAAGTACACCGCGCCGTAGCCGGTCGCCTCCCGGCGCACCTGGGCACCGCCGTACACGAGACCCTTGCCGGTGAGCACCCCGGACTCGTACCGGTTCGTGATCCGCTTGTACTGCCCGAACAGGTAGCCGATCTCCCGGCCGCCGACGCCGATGTCGCCGGCGGGCACGTCGGTGTACTCGCCGATGTGCCGGTACAGCTCGGTCATGAACGACTGGCAGAACCGCATCACCTCACGGTCGGAGCGGCCCTTCGGGTCGAAGTCCGACCCGCCCTTGCCGCCGCCGATCGGCATGCCGGTCAGCGCGTTCTTGAACAGCTGCTCGAACCCGAGGAACTTCACGATGCCGAGGTAGACCGACGGGTGGAACCGCAGGCCGCCCTTGTACGGGCCCAGCGCGGAGTTGAACTCGACCCGGAAGCCGCGGTTGATGTGCACCTCGCCCCGGTCGTCCTCCCACGGCACCCGGAAGATGATCTGCCGCTCCGGCTCGCAGATCCGCTCGATGATCTTGGCCTGGGCGTACTCCGGGTGCTTGCCCAGCGCGGGGGCGACGCTGTCGAGCACCTCGCGAACCGCCTGGTGGAACTCGCTCTCACCAGGGTTGCGGTGGACCACCGCGGTGAAGATCGAGTCAAGTTTGTCCTGTACCGACACCGTCGTCCTTCCGGTTTGGCCTGTCCGAGCACCCGCTGAGCCGAGTGCCGGGACACCCACACCGTTGTGGACCGGACTCGCCTCGCGCGGGGCCGTGCCCTGCTGAAGCCAGGCCGAGCAACATCGCGTGTTTACCTCCCGTTCATCGTTGCATCGCTGCAACCACGACGCGACCATCCGTGTTGATCAGCACACACACCGGTCGGGCCTTGCCTCGGGAGTGGACGGCGCGTGGTGGCCTCCGGCTACCGGTAGCGCTCAGGCGGCCGGCTTGCGGGCATGGACGCGTTCGACGGTGCCGGCCTTGCGCCGCTCCGTCTCCTCGACGGCGAAGCCGGCGGCGCGCACCAGGGGCAGCTGGCGGCGGGTGAAGTACTCCCCCGCCGCGCGGCCGGTGAGCTGCTCGAGCAGCCACTGGGCGGCGCGGACCGGCGGCCAGCTGCTGCCGATGTGGTCGAGCAGCAGCAGGGTGCCGCCGGGGACGAGGACGCGGTGCATCTCGGCGATCGCGGCGGCCGGGTGCGGGATGGTGCACAGCGACAGCGCGCACACCACGGTGTCGAAGGTGCCGTCCGCGAAGGGCAGCCGCTCGGCGTCGCCCTGCCGCAGGTCGGCGGGGCGGCCGAGGTCGGCGGCGCGCCGCCGGGCGATGGCCAGCATCGCGGGGCTCAGCTCGATGCCGGTGAGGACGACGCCGGGCCGGTAATGGGGCAGGCTGCGGCCGGTGCCGACGGCGACCTCGAGGACCCGGCCGTGCGCGCGTTCGCCGAGCCACTCCCGTCCGCCGGTGAACCAGACCCGTTCGAAGAAGCCGATCTGCCTGTCGTAGCCGGGTGCGTTGCGGTCCCACACCCGCTGCTGGCGGGCCGTGGGCGTCTCGGCGTCCCTGGTCACAGTGGTCCCTTCGGCGCGGGGAGGAACGGTCGCCGCCGGCGGCGGCACCCCCATGATGGTCGGCCCGTCGACGCCGGCGTTCAAGCGCGGGCGGTCGCGCCGGCGCCTGTCCTCGCGACGGAGGGCCGTGGCGGCGGCCGCGGCGCCTATCCTCGCGGCGGCGGGCCGAAGTCGACCTGGATCGTCTCGAAGGCCTTGAATTGCTGCGCGGTCGCGAACGACGTGTAGATGCGCCGGTCGGCCTCGGTCAGCTCGACGTCCTCGGTGAACTGGGTGAGCAGGGCCCGGGGCCACAGGCGGTAGGTCAGGATCATGTTGATCTCGGCGCAGAGCATCAGCACGAGCGCCTGCAGGTAGATCCAGGCGAGCGCGGCCAGGACGAGCCCGAACGTGCCGTAGAGCTCGCTCGCGCGGCTGAGCCGGGCGGCGACGTACTGGGCGCCGACGGTCTGCAGCGCCATCCAGGAGGTGGCGGCGATCAACCCGCCGGTGATGACCTGGCGCACCCGCAGCTGCCGGGCGGTCAGCAGCTGCATCGCCGCGGTGAACAGGGCGGCGTTGATCACGAACGTCAGCAGGTAGCCGAGGATCTGCGGACTGGGCCCGGACCGGCCGGTGAGCTCGTTGGCGAAGGCCACGAACGTCGCGGCCGCCGCCGACAGCAGCACCGCGCCGCCGAGGATCAGCAGCAGCCCGAGGCTGCGCAGCCTGGACCGCATCGGATTGGGTTGCTCGTTGCGCGGGACGCCGTAGATGTGGTTGATGCCGGCCTGCGCGGCCTGCATCGCGCCCAGCCCGCCGTACAGCGCGCCGAGGACGCTGAGCACCAGGCGCGTGCCGCTGCCGACCAGCCCGCTGACGTTGCGCTGCAGCTCCGGGCCGATGGCCGGCAGGTCCCCCACCGCCGACTGCACCAGCTCCTGGTGCAGCTCGGGGTTGGCCTCCAGGAAGAAGCCCAGCGCGGTGAGGAACAACAGCGTCAGCGGAAACAGCGAGACGAAGCCGTAGTAGGTCACCATCGCGGCGAGGTACGTGCCGCGGTCGTCGACGAACTTGTAGACCACCGCCAACGGGAATCCCAGCCAGACGTGCCGACGCTGGAAACGATCCAACCACGCGACCACCGCGACCAGTTACCCCGCCGCCCCCGCGTCACGCCGGCCGTCCGCCCCCGTGCGGCGTCCGGGACGGGAGCGGTCGCGGCAGGATTGCCCGCGGTCCGCGGGGGTAGGGCCGATGCCGTCTGTCCCGCATCCGGCGTTGTGGACGCTGACCAGGTGACGCGCCCGCGTGACCTGTTGCCCGGCGCCCGTTGAGTGGAGGGAGTGCCGAGCATGGCTGAACAGAGCGCGCAGCAGGAGACGGTGGCCGTCCGGGAGGACGCCTCCGGCGAATGGGCCGGCGGCTTCACCGTCTTCGCCGGGATCATGATGATCATCGGTGGCCTGTTCCACATCGCCACCGGCCTGGCGGCGATCGTCGAGAACAGGTTCTTCGTCGTCACGGCGGACTATCTGTACACGTTCGACGTGACCGGGTGGGGATGGATCCACCTCGCCGTGGGCGTCGTGGTGCTCCTGGCGGGCTGCGCGGTGTTCTCCGGACGGCTGTGGGCCCGGGTCGTGGGCATCGTCCTGGCCGGGCTGAGCGCCATCGCCAACTTCATGTTCCTGCCCTACTACCCGCTGTGGTCGCTGCTGATCATCGCGCTGGACGTGTTCGTCATCTGGGCGCTGGCCGTGCAGGGCCGCAGCGTCCCGGAGTGACGGCCGGCGCGGCGATCGTCACTCCTTTCGGGCGAGGCGGCCGGCGGCGGCGCGACAACGGTTGCAGTTGGGCACCCGCACGCACGACAGCAGGCGTGCGGGGGTGCGCCGCAGCAGCACGAGTCGGGAGGCCCGCCGTGAACGCATATCCGGCCATCGAGGATCACGGGCTGATCGGCGATCTGCAGACCGCGGCCCTCGTGACGAACGACGGCGTCATCGACTGGTTCTGCGCACCGCGCTTCGATTCGCCGAGCATCTTCGCCGCGCTGCTCGACCACAGCAAGGGCGGCTCCTTCCAGGTCGTCCCGGACGGCATCTCGTACGTCAGCAAGCAGCTCTACCTGCCCGGCACGCCGATCCTCATCACGCGCTTCCTCAGCGCGGACGGCGTGGGCGAGCTGATCGACTTCATGCCGATCGCGGGCGACCACCCCACCGATGTGCACCGCCTCGTCCGTATGGTGCGGGTCGTCCGCGGCCGGATGCGGTTCCGGATCGAGTGCCACCCACGGTTCAACTACGGGCGTGACGCGCACGAGGTCGAGATCACCCCTGACGGCGTCGCGTTCCGCAGCCCCGGCTTCACGGTGAACGTCAACCCCGCCCGCCGCGGCGAGCAGCTCTTCCGGCCCGAGGACCTCCAGCGCAGCGACGACGGCCTCCGCCTGATCGGCACCCTGTCCGCCGGCGACGTCGGCGGCCTGGTCCTGGAGACCCAGCCCGCGGGACCACTCCGGGCGGTGTCCGCCGACGAGATCGTCGAGATGTTCCAGCAGACCCGGGACTTCTGGCGCGGCTGGATCGGTCGTTCCCGGTACAAGGGGCGGTGGCGGGAGATGGTGGAGCGCGCCGCGATGACGCTCAAGCTCATGACCTACGCGCCGACCGGAGCGCTGGTCGCGGCGCCGACCGCCGGGCTCCCCGAGCAGATCGGCGGCGAGCGGAACTGGGACTACCGCTACACCTGGGTCCGCGACGCCTCGTTCTCCGTCTACGCGTTGCTGGGGCTGGGCTTCACCGCCGAGGCGGAGGCGTTTCTGCACTGGCTCAACGACCGTGTGCAGCACGCGAGCGAGCACTCGTCGCCCCTGCAGATCATGTACCGGATCGACGGCTCCCCGGACCTCGACGAGGAGATCCTCGATCACCTGGAGGGGTACCGGCAGTCGTCCCCGGTGCGGATCGGTAACGCCGCCGCGGCCCAGTTCCAGCTCGACATCTATGGCGAGGCACTGGACTCGCTCCACCTCGCCGACGAGCACGGACTGCAGCTGTCCCACGGTGCGTGGCAGCACGTCTCGCACGTGATCGAGTGGCTCTGCGAACACTGGGACCAGCCCGACGACGGGATCTGGGAGACCCGTGGCGGCCGGCAGGACTTCACCTACGGGCGGGTGATGTCGTGGGTCGCCTTCGACCGGGCGATCCAGCTCGCCCAGCACCGGGCCCGGCCCGCCGACCTCGGTCGCTGGACCAACATGCGCGACATGGTCTACCGGCAGGTCATCCAGCGCGCCTTCCACCCCAAGCGGGAGGCGTTCGTCCAGCACTACGACACCGAGGTGCTGGACGCGTCGCTGCTGTACATGCCCCTGGTCGGCTTCCTCGCGCCGACGGACCCGATGTGGCACACCACGCTGCGCGCGATGGAGGAGGAGCTGGTCGCCGACAGCCTGCTCTACCGCTACGACCCGATGGCGTCCCCGGACGGGCTGCGCGGCTCGGAGGGCACGTTCACGATGTGCAGCTTCTGGTACGTCGACGCCCTCGCCCGCGCGGGCCGGCTGGACGACGCCCGGCTGACCTTCGAGAAGATGCTGACCTACAGCAACCATCTCGGGCTGTACGCCGAGGAGATCGCGCCGACCGGCGAGCAGATCGGGAACTTCCCGCAGGCCTTCAGCCACCTCGCCCTCATCAGCGCCGCGATGAACCTCGACTACCAGCTCGACCACGGCCCGGGCGGGGTCGTCGAGCCGGTGCTGCGCCACGGCATGGCGACCTCATCGGCCTGACCGGTCCGCGGGCCGGCGGTGCTCGCCCGGCGACCGGGGGCGGGCGCCTGGCCGGCACCGTCGCCCACCGTTGCCCTCCTGCCGTCGCGCTCCGGATCCGGTCCCGGGTTCAGTCGCTCCAGACCCAGTCGCGGATCTCGGGCTGGTCCTCGAAGTGCTCGCGGGCGTACGCGTTGGCCTCGGCGATGCGCGCGTCGCACTCGGCCAGCAGCCCGGGAGCGCGGTCGCGCAGCCGCGGTACCCGCCGGATCGCCTCGGCCGCCAGGTGGAACCGGCTCATCTCGTTCAGCACGACCATCTGGAACGGTGTGGTGGTCGTCCCCTGCTCGTTGAAGCCGCGCACGTGGATGCGGTCGACGTCCGGGTGCCCGTGCACGATCTCGTGGATCGCCCGCTGGTAGCCGTGGAACGCGAACACGACCGGCTTGTCCGCGGTGAACAGGTCGACGAACTGCGCCTCGGTCATGCCGTGCGGGTGGTGCCGGGTCGGGAAGAGCCGCATCAGGTCGACCACGTTCACGACGCGGACGCGCAGGTCCGGGACGAGCCGGCGCAGATACCAGGCGGCCGCGAGCGTCTCCAGCGTCGGGATGTCACCGGCCGAGCCGAGCACCACGTCCGGCTCCCCGCCGTCGTCGGTGCCGGCCCGGTGCCAGATCGACGCGCCGTTCGCGCAGTGCTCGATCGCCGCCGCCATGTCCAGGAACTGCAGCTGCGGCTGTTTGTCGATCACGATCAGGTTCACGTAGTCGCGGCTGCGCAGGCAGTGGTCGGCGACCGAGAGCAGGCAGTTGGCGTCGGGGGGCAGGTAGATGCGGGTCACGCTGCCCCGCTTGGACAGCATCACGTCGATCAGGCCGGGACCCTGGTGGCTGAAGCCGTTGTGGTCGTTGCGCCAGCACGTCGAGGTGAGCAGGATGTTCAGCGACGCGACCGGCGCCCGCCACGGGAGATTTCTCGCCTCCTGCAGCCACTTGGTGTGCTGCACCGTCATCGACGCCGAGACCATCGCGAACGCCTCGTAGGTGGCGAAGAGCCCGTGCCGGCCGGTCAGCGTGTAGCCCTCCAGCCAGCCCTCGCACAGGTGCTCGCTCAGCACCTCCATGACGCGGCCGTCCGCCGACAGGTGGTCGTCGACGTCCAGGCCGGGGCCGACGAAGCACCGGTTCTCCACCTCGAAGACGTCGCCGAGGCGGTTGGAGTTCGTCTCGTCCGGGCAGAACAGCCGGAAGTTCGCCGCCCCGGCGTTGCGGACGAACACGTCGCGCAGCAGCTTGCCCAGCTGCCGGGTCGACTCCCCCCGCACCACGGCCGGCCGGTCGACGGCGACGGCGTAGTCGCGGAAGTCCGGCAGGTCCAGGTCGACCAGCACCGTGCCGCCGTTCGCCCGCGGGTTGGCGCTCATGCGGCGGTCGCCCCGCGGCGCGAGGGCGGCGAGGTCGGGCACGAGCCTGCCGTCGCCGTCGAACAGCGCCTCCGGCCGGTAGGAGCGCATCCAGGACTCCAGCTGCGCCAGGTGCGCCGGGTTCGTGCGGACGTCCGTCATCGGCACCTGGTGCGACCGGAAGGTGCCCTCCGCGGGCTGCCCGTCCACCTCCTTCGGGCCCGTCCAGCCCTTGGGGGTGCGCAGCACGATGGCCGGCCAGCGGGGCCGCCCGGTCACGCCGCCGGCCCGGGCGTCGCGCTGGATGCCGCGGATGCGGTCGTAGCACCAGTCGAGCGTCGCCGCGAACGCCTGGTGCACGTGCCGCGGGTCGTCGCCCTCGACGAACCGGGCGTCGTAGCCGTTGCCCTGCAGAAACGCCGCGATGTCGGCGTCGCTGTCGCGGGCGATCACGGCGGGTCCGCTGATCTTGTACCCGTTGAGGTGCAGGATCGGCAGCACCGCGCCGTCGCGGGCCGGGTTGAGGAAGGCGGTGCCGCGCCAGGCTCCGGCCAGCGGCCCGCACTCCGCCTCGCCGTCGCCGACCACCGCGGCGACGATCAGGTCCGGCGCGTCGAAGGCCGCGCCGAACGCGTGGGCCAGCACGTAGCCCAGCTCGCCGCCCTCGTGGATCGAGCCCGGGGTCTGCACGCTGACGTGGCTGGGGACCCCGCCCGGGGTCGAGAAGCGGCGGCACAGCAGCCGCAGGCCCGCCGCGTCCCGCGTCACCTCGGGGTAGACCTCCGAGTAGGTGCCCTCGAGGTACGCGTTGCCGACCAGCGCCGGTCCGCCGTGGCCCGGGCCGGCCAGGTAGATGACGTCGGCGTCGCGCTCCCGGATCAGCCGGTTCAGGTGGACGTAGACCAGGTTCAGGCCGGGTGAGGTGCCCCAGTGGCCGAGCAGCCGGGGCTTGACGTGCTCCGGCCGCAGCGGCTCGCGCAGCAGGGGGTTGTCGCGGAGGTAGATCTGCGCGAGGGTCAGGTAGTTGGCGGCCTGCCAGTACCGCTGCATCTGGTCGAGCAGGGTCGGGGGGAGCGGCCCGGCCGCCGCGGCCTCGCGCTCCTCGGTGGTGCGGACCGCGCTGGAGTGCTGCACGTCGAACTTGAGCATGGCGGCCTACCTCCCGGAACGGCTGAACGTGCTACCCGAATTGTCGGCCTTGTCCGGCAAGGACGGTGATCGCGTCGGCGGGCACAACCCGGCCGTTCACCCCCGGGCCCGCGGGGCTGTGGGGCGAGTGTGTGGGCGCTGTGGGTGGGGTGGGGCCGGCGCCGGCCGGAGGCTGGACGCACCAGATCCGTCCCGCCACGAGGAGGCACCGTGACCGCCCTGACCCGCACCGACCAGCGTCCCGACGTCCACGAGATGGTGGTCGTCCACCGCGCCTTCCGGCGGGAGTTCGGCGCCGCCGCCGGCCTTGTCCGCCGTACCCCCGCGGGCGACACCCGCCGCGCGAGGATCGTCGCGGAGCACCTGCGCCTGTGCGCCGCCGGCCTCGAGATGCACCACACCGGCGAGGACATCGTGCTCTGGCCGTTGCTGCTCGAGCGGTCCGCGCCGTCGACCGGGCTCGTCGAGACGATGCAGGCCCAGCATCACGGCATCGACGAGCTCGTCGAGGCCGTCACCCCCGCGCTCGCCGCCTGGGAGGCCGCCCCGACCGAGGCCGGCGGCGAGCGTCTTGCGGCCCTCTGCGAGCGGTTCACGGCGGCCCTGCTCGAGCACCTCGACCTCGAGGAGCGCGAGGTGCTGCCGCTGGCCTCGCGCCACGTCACCGCCGCCGAGTGGAACCAGATGGGGCAGCACGGCAAGGACACGATGACCCCCGGCCAGCTGCCAATCATGTTCGGCCTGGTGCTGCAGGACGCCGACGGCGAGGAGCGCGCCCGCATGCTCGGCAACCTCCCGCTGCCGGTCCGGTTGCTGCTGAAGACCGCCGGCGCCTGGCAGTTCAGCCGCTACGTCCGCCGCCTGCGCGCGTCGTGACCACCGCGGCGCGGGCCTGGATCTCGGCACCGCTCGCGGCCCGCCCTGCGTCCCACTCGCGGGTGAACGCCTGCTCCCCGAGGGCGGCCCGGGTGGCGTCGAGCCCGCGGTCGGACAGCGCCCGCGAGACCGGGAAGGTGGGGTCGACGGCGTCGGCCGCCGAGATCGAGGCGCCCGCCCCGAAGAGCCAGGCCGCGGACACCGGGTCGCCGACCCGCTGCGCGAGGCTCGCCAGGGCGGGCAGCGCGTAGCCGAGGGTCCAGCTCATCCGGGCGGCGAGCGACAGGGCCACCGCCTCGCCGAGCAGCGTGGCGGTCGCCGGCTCGTCGCCGAGCAGCTCGGTGAGCGTCGCGTGCACGTTGAGCGCGGTGGCGAGGGTGAAGGCGTTGCCGGCCGCGCGGGCCGCGCGCACCACCTCCGGCAGGGTCAGCCCGGCCGTCGCGAGGTCGCCCGCGACGAGGGCGAGCTGGCACCGCGCGAGCCGGGCGTGCACGGCCACCCACCGACGTCCGGCGGCCTCGGCCTGCGTCAGCGCGCGGCCCAGCAGCGCGTCCGCGTCGTCGAGGGCGCCCGCGAAGACCGCCGCCTGGCCGGCCAGGATCAGGACCTCGCACGTCACGGCCGGCTCGGCCACCCGACCGGCCAGCGCCACCGCGACGCCGGCGTCGCGCAGCATCGAGGCGAGGTCGCCGGCCAGCAACTGCAGCCCGAGCCGGCCGGCCAGGGCGCGGCAACGGGCGACGTCGGAGGCCCCGGGGCCGATCCGCTCCAGCCACGCGAGCCCTTCGCGGGCGTGGCCGCGCAGCGCGAGATAGAGCCAGACGCTCCCGGCGAGCTCGGCGGCGTCCACGTCCCGGTCGAGCTCGAGCAGGCGGAGGAAGGCCGAGCGCAGGTTGGCGTGGTCGGCGTCGAGCCGGTCGAGCTCGGCCGCGAGGTCAGGCCCTTCCAGTAGTACCGCCGAGGCCGTGGCCCGCGCGTGGAAGTGCGCGGCGTGCCGGTCGGCGGTCGCGGTGGCCAGCCCCGACGCGTGCAGCCGCCGCATCGCGAACTGCCGCACCGGCTCCAGCAGCCGGAAGCGTGGCTGCGGGTCGGGCGACGGCACCCGGAGCACCAGCGACTGGTCGACGAGCGCGCCGAGGGCGGGCAGCACGTCGGCGTCTTCGCCGGCGACGGCCTCGATCGCGTCGAGGGAGCACCCGCCGCTGAGGACCGCGAGGCGCTCGAAGAGGGCGACCTCCTCGGGCTCGAGGAGGTCCATGCTCCACTCCAGCACCGCGGCCATCGTGCGGTGCCGCTCGGGCAGGTCGCGCGGGCCGGCGCCGGGGCCCTGCCGCTCCAGCCGGGTGAGGAGGGCCGGCGGGGTGAGCAGCCGCAGGCCGGGCGCCGCGAGCTCGACCGCGAGGGGGAGCCCGTCGAGCCGCCGGACGATCGCGGCCAGGGCGGGAGCGTCGGCGGCGGTGACGGCCGTGGGGGACCCGGCGGCCGCGGCCCGGTCGAGGAGCAGCGCGACGGCGGGCGAGGACGCCACCGCGTCCACGTCGTCGCCGGCGGGCGTGGTGAGCGGCCCCAGCACGAGCTCGTGCTCGGCGCGCACCCGCAGCGGCGCGCGGCTGGTCGCCACCACGACCAGCTCAGGGCAGCGCGCCACGAGGCCGGCGAGCGCCGGCGCCGCCTGGGTCAGCTGCTCCAGGTTGTCGAGCACCAGCAGCATCCGCAGGCCGGCCAGGTGGGGCACGAGCGCGTCGAGCGGGTCGAGGCCGACCTCGTCGGGCAGCCCGAGCGCCGCGGCGATCCCGGGCACGACGAGCTTCGGCTCCCGGACCGCGGACAGGTCGACGGCCCGGGCGCCGCCGGGGAAGCCCGGCGCCGCGAGGCGCAGCGCCTCCATCGCGAGCCGGGTCTTGCCCACCCCGCCGGGGCCGGTGACCGTCACCAGCCGGCGCGTGCCCGAGCGGACGAGGGCCAGCAGGTCGGCGAGCTCGCCGTCGCGGCCGATGAGCGGCGTGCCAGGACCCACCGGGACGGGGGCCGGCGACGGGACAGCGGCCGCGGCCGGGAACACGCCCGGGGCAGGGGCCGGGGCCGGGGACGGGGACGCCTCCCGGCTGGGGACCGCGGCGACGAGGGCCGCCCGGTCGCCGTCGTCGAGGGCGAGCCCGTCGGCGAGCGAGCGCACCGTGTGCGGGTAGGGCCGGCGCCGTTCGCCGCGCTCGAGGGCGCCGATCGCCTTCGCCGTGAGGCCCGACCGCTCGGCGAGCTCCTCCTGGGTCAGCGACCGCGCCTCGCGCAGCCGGCGCAGCACGGCGGCGAACTCGCCGGATGCCGCCGCCCCCTCCACAGCTCAGATGCTAGCCGCGCGGGTGCCAAGGGCGGCCGCGACACGGGACGGCGGCCGGCTGTGGTGCCGGTGTGGGCCCGCTGTGGGTGGGGTGGCGCCCGGCGCGGCCCGAGGCTGGGAGCCGACGGCATCCCCGCCCTCACGACGAGAGGACAGACCATGACCACGACACCGGCCACCGCCCCTACCACCGGCACCGGCACCAACACCGCCACCGGCACCGCGAGCGGGAGGCGGACGGCACCGTACGGCCGCCACATGTCCAACGTGCTCGTCGCGGCCTTCACGCTGTCGGCGGGGCACACCGTCTACGCGAGCGTCGAAGGCATCGAGGACCCCACGTTCACCGTGACCACCCCGCTCGCGTGGGCGTTCTACGTCGTCGGGTTCGGGGCGGCGGTGCTGGCCCGGCGGACCGGGCGCGCGGCGCAGGCGGCGGTGCTCGCCTACCTCACGGTCCTGCTGGCGATCTCCGTCTTCTACTACCCGACGACGTTCGGGCCGCGGCAGCAGACGACGTTCGGGTGGTTCGAGAACGACGTCTACGTCGGGCTGCTCGTCACGGCGGCGTACCTCGGGGTACAGCGGCTGCGGCGCACGACGCTCACCCCGCGGTGACGCCGCCCGGGACGGCCGCGGGGCCGGGGCCGGGCGCGGGCGGGCGTTAAGAAACCGTCAAGGACGCGGTCGCGGCGTATGGATCGCATCAACGCATCTGGGCAGGGCATGCCGCCAGGGCTTCACTTCGGATGCGGCCGGACGTCGGCCGCGCGAAGTGGAATCAAGGAGGAGATCCCTCGTGGCTGACCTGTGGTTCGTGCTGCTGACGATCGCGTTGTTCGCGGTCCTCGGCCTGGTGGTGCGGGCGGTGGAGCGGCTGTGAACGCCGAGAACCTCGTCGGTCTCGTCCTCGCGGTCGCCCTGACCGCGTTCCTGGTGACGGCCCTGCTCTTCCC
Source organism: Dactylosporangium sp. NPDC050588 (assembly GCF_040654975.1). Lineage (NCBI taxonomy): Bacteria > Bacillati > Actinomycetota > Actinomycetes > Micromonosporales > Micromonosporaceae > Dactylosporangium > Dactylosporangium sp. NPDC050588. Next base: position 71,919 of record NZ_JBFAJA010000070.1, read on the forward strand.
GGAGCGGTTCTGATGGGCACCGCGGGAGCGGGCGTCGTCTTCATCGCCTCGCTGATCCTCGCTCTGGTGCTGGTGTACAAGCCGTTCGGTGACCACATGTACCGGTCGGTGACCTCGACCCGGCACACCCGCGCCGAGCGGCTCGTCTACCGGGCCGTCGGCGTGAACCCCGACGGCGAGCAGTCCTGGGGCGTGTACGCCCGCAGCGTCCTGGCGTTCTCCGCCGTCTCGATCCTGGGCCTGTACCTGTTCCAGCGGGTCCAGAACCACCTGTGGCTGTCGCTGGGCTTCGACCCGGTCAAGCCCGACCAGGCCTGGAACACGGCGGTCAGCTTCGTCACCAACACCAACTGGCAGTCGTACTCGGGCGAGTCGACGATGGGTCACCTGGTGCAGATGGCCGGCCTCGCCGTGCAGAACTTCGCCTCCGCCGCCGTCGGCATCGCCGTCGCGGTCGCCCTCGTCCGCGGGTTCGCCCGCTCCAGGACCGAGCAGCTCGGCAACTTCTGGGTCGACCTGGTCCGGATCTGCGTGCGGATCCTGCTGCCGGTCGCCGCCGTCGCCGCGGTCGTGCTCATCGCCGGCGGCGTGGTGCAGAACCTCAGCGGCGGCACCGACGTCACCACGCTGACCGGCGGCAGCCAGACCATCACCGGCGGGCCGGTCGCCAGCCAGGAGGTCATCAAGGAGCTCGGCACCAACGGCGGCGGGTTCTACAACGCCAACAGCGCCCACCCGTTCGAGAACCCGACCGGCTGGACGAACTGGATCGAGCTGTTCCTGATCCTGCTCATCCCGTTCAGCCTCCCCCGCACCTTCGGCCGCATGGTCGGCGACCGGCGGCAGGGCCTGGCGATCGCGGGCATCATGGCGATCCTCGCGATCGGCAGCGTCGTCGCGATCAACGCCCTGCAGCTCGCGCACGGCGGGACGGTCCCCACCGCCGTCGGCGCGGCGACGGAAGGCACCGAGACCCGCTTCGGGGTGTCGCAGTCGGCGACCTTCGCCGCCGTCACCACGCTCACGTCGACGGGTGCGGTCAACTCGTTCCACGACTCGTACACGTCGCTCGGCGGCATGGTGACGATGCTCAACATGATGCTCGGCGAGGTGGCGCCAGGCGGTGTCGGCTCCGGCCTGTACGGCATGCTGATCCTCGCCGTCATCACCGTGTTCGTCGCCGGGCTGATGGTCGGCCGGACGCCGGAGTACCTGGGCAAGAAGATCGGCGCCCGCGAGATCAAGTTCGCGTCGCTCTACCTGCTGACCACGCCGGCGCTGGTCCTCGTCGGCACCGCCGTCGCGATGGGCTCGGCGACCGCGCGGGCGTCCATGGCCAACCCCGGCGCCCACGGGCTGTCCGAGGTGCTCTACGCGTTCACGTCGGCGTCGAACAACAACGGCTCCGCGTTCGCCGGCATCTCCGTCAACACCACGTTCTACAACACCGCCCTCGGGCTGTGCATGCTCCTCGGCCGGTTCCTGCCGATCATCCTCGTCCTCGGCCTCGCCGGCTCCCTCGCCCGGCAGACCCCCGTGCCGCAGTCGGCCGGGACGCTCAGGACGTACCAACCCCTCTTCATCGGCATGGTCGTCGCGGTCACGGTCGTCGTCGTGCTCCTCACCTACCTGCCGGCCCTCGCGCTCGGCCCGCTCGCGGAAGGCATCCGATGACCACCCAGACCGTCGCCGGCGGGCTGCTCGACCCCCGGCAGCTGTGGAAGTCCACCCCGGACGCCCTGCGCAAGCTCAACCCCGCCACGCTGTGGCGCAACCCGGTCATGTTCATCGTCGAGATCGGCTCGGTCTTCACCACCGTCCTCGCCGTCCTGCACCCGAGCGTCTTCGCCTGGCTCATCACCGCCTGGCTGTGGCTGACGGTGGTGTTCGCGAACCTCGCCGAGGCCGTCGCCGAGGGCCGGGGCAAGGCGCAGGCCGAGACGCTGCGCCGGGCGAAGCAGGACACCGTGGCGCACCTGCGCGACGGCACGACGAGAAGCGCGAGCGAACTGCGGCAGGGCGACGTCGTGGTCGTCGAGGCGGGCCAGATCATCCCGGGCGACGGCGACGTCATCGAAGGCATCGCCTCCGTCGACGAGTCCGCGATCACCGGCGAGTCCGCGCCCGTCATCCGCGAGTCCGGCGGCGACCGCAGCGCCGTCACCGGCGGCACCAGGGTGCTCTCCGACCGGATCGTCGTGCGGATCACCCAGAAGCCGGGCGAGAGCTTCATCGACCGGATGATCGCCCTCGTCGAGGGCGCCAACCGGCAGAAGACCCCGAACGAGATCGCCCTCAACATCCTCCTCGCCTCGCTGACCATCATCTTCCTGCTCGCCGTCGCGACCCTGCAGCCCCTCGCCATCTACTCCAAGGGCGTGCAGGCGTTCGCGCCCGACAGCCTCGCCCTCGACGGCGACGGTGTCACCGGCATCGTCCTCGTGTCGCTGCTCGTCTGCCTCATCCCGACCACGATCGGGGCGCTGCTGTCCGCGATCGGCATCGCCGGCATGGACCGGCTCGTGCAACGCAACGTCCTGGCCATGTCCGGCCGCGCCGTCGAGGCCGCCGGCGACGTCAACACGCTGCTGCTGGACAAGACCGGCACCATCACCCTCGGCAACCGGCAGGCCGCCGCGTTCCTCCCCGCCGCCGCCGTCACCGACCAGGAGCTGGCCGACGCCGCGCAGCTGTCCAGCCTCGCCGACGAGACGCCGGAGGGCCGCAGCGTCGTGGTGCACGCCAAGACCGCGCACGGGCTCCGGGAACGCACCGCCGGGGAGCTCGGCGGCGCCGTCTGGGTGCCGTTCACCGCGCAGACCCGAATGTCCGGGGTCGACGTCGACGGCGACCGGCAGATCCGCAAGGGCGCCGCCGCGGCCGTCATGCGCTGGGTCCGGGACAACGGCGGGCACCCGACCAGCGACGTCGGCGCGATCGTCGACGCGGTCTCCGCGTCCGGCGGCACGCCGCTCGTCGTCGCCGAACGCACCGGCGACGGGCCGGCCCGCGCCCTCGGCGTCATCCACCTCAAGGACGTCGTCAAGCAGGGCATGCGGGAGCGGTTCGACGCGATGCGCCGCATGGGCATCCGCACCGTCATGATCACCGGCGACAACCCGCTGACGGCGAAGGCGATCGCCGAGGAGGCCGGCGTCGACGACTACCTCGCCGAGGCCACCCCCGAGGACAAGATGGCGCTCATCAAACGCGAGCAGGAGGGCGGCAAGCTCGTCGCGATGACCGGCGACGGCACCAACGACGCCCCGGCGCTCGCCCAGGCCGACGTCGGCGTCGCCATGAACACCGGCACCAGCGCCGCCAAGGAGGCCGGCAACATGGTCGACCTCGACTCCGACCCCACGAAGCTCATCGAGATCGTCGAGATCGGCAAGCAGCTGCTCATCACCCGCGGCGCCCTCACCACGTTCTCGATCGCCAACGACATCGCCAAGTACTTCGCGATCATCCCGGCCATGTTCGCCGCGATCTACCCGGGCCTCGACCGGCTCAACATCATGCGCCTGGACTCGCCGACGTCGGCGATCGTGTCCGCGGTCATCTTCAACGCCGTCGTCATCGTCGCCCTCATCCCGCTCGCGCTGCGGGGGGTCCGGTACCGGCCGGGGTCCGCCGCGTCGATGCTGCGCCGCAACCTGCTCGTGTACGGCGCCGGCGGCGTCATCGTCCCGTTCATCGGCATCAAACTCATCGACCTGCTCATCGCCTGGATTCCGGGGATCTCCTGATGCGCCTCCCAGCCTGGCTCAGCCAGCACCTCGCCGCCCTGCGCGCGCTGCTCGTCCTCACCGTCCTGCTCGGCGTCGCCTACCCGCTGCTCATGGTCGGCGTCGGCCGGATCCCGGGCCTGTCCGGCCGGGCCGACGGCTCGCTCGTCGCCAAGGACGGCAAGACCGTCGGCAGCCGCCTCATCGGCCAGTCGTACACCGACGCGGACGGCCACCCGCTCCGGCAGTACTTCCAGTCCCGGCCGTCCGCGGCCGGCAACGGCTACGACCCCACGTCGACGTCGGCGAGCAACCTCGGGCCGGAGAACGTCGTCGACACCCTCGGCGAAGGCGGCAAGCCGAGCCTGCTCACCCAGGTCTGCGCCCGCAGCAAGGCCGCCGGCGAGCTCGAAGGCGTCGACGGCGGCCGGCCCTACTGCACGCCCGGCGGGGTCGGCGCGGTCCTCGCCGTGTTCCACCGCGACGGCGCCACCGGCCCGGTGACCCGTGTCGTCAGCCTCAACGAGACGGGCCCCGGCGCGCCGTTCGTCGCCACCTACAACGGGGTCGCGGTCGAGCTCGCCGTGCCCGGCGAGGACTACAGCAAGGGCGTCGTCACGCCGGTCCGCGGCGGCGCACCGGACCGTCCGGCCGTGCCCGCGGACGCGGTCACCGCCAGCGGCAGCGGACTCGACCCGCACATCAGCGTCGCCTACGCCCGGCTCCAGGTGAACCGGGTCGCGGCCGCCCGCGGCATGTCGGCGGCGGACACGCAGCGGCTGGTCGACAGGTACACCACCGGGCGGGTGCTCGGGTTCGTCGGCGAGCCCGGCGTCGACGTCCTACAACTGAACCTGGCGCTCGACGCCGCGCACCCGGTCCGCGGCTGACCCGTGCCGGCCCGCCGCCCACCCCCCCGCCGGCCCGCCCCAACAAAAAAAAAAGAGCGACCCAGGAGATCGGAATAACAAACCAAAGAAAAA